>DAINQO010000004.1:1255-55781 GCA_036742625.1 Microvirga sp. | reverse complement strand
GCGTCGACGCCGCCGAGCGCCTCGATCTCTCGCGCGTCGACGTCGTGCTGATGCGGCAGGACCCGCCCTTCGACATGGCCTACATCACGGCGACCCATCTCCTCGAGCGCATCCATCCGAAGACGCTCGTCGTCAACGATCCGGCGGAGGTGAGGAACGCACCGGAGAAGCTCTTCGTCACGCATTTCCCGCAGCTCATGCCGCCGACGCTGATCACCCGCGACAAGGGCGAGATCGAGAGCTTCCGCGAGGAGTTCGGCGAGATCGTCATGAAGCCGCTGCACGGACATGGCGGCGCGGCGGTCCTGCGGGTCCTGCGGCAGGACCCGAACTTCGGCTCGCTCTACGACCTGTTCGCGGCGACGTTCAAGGAGCCGTGGGTGGTGCAGCGTTTCCTGCCGCAGGTCTCCGAAGGCGACAAGCGCATCATCCTCGTCGACGGCAAGGCGGCGGGCGCGGTCAACCGGGTGCCGGCGGCAAACGACATCCGCTCGAACATGGTGCGCGGCGGCGCCGCGAAGCCGACCGACCTCACCGCCCGCGAGCGCGGGATCTGCGATACGATCGGGCCGGAGCTGCGCCGCCGCGGCCTCATCTTCGTCGGCATCGACGTGATCGACGGCAACCTCACCGAGATCAACGTCACCTCGCCGACCGGCATCCGCGCCATCAAGACGCTCGGCGGGCCGGACCTCGCCGCCGCGATCTGGGATGCGATCGAGGCCCGGGCTGGTTCATGAGCCGCGGCCGGCGTGGTCGCGAGCCGCCTCCTCACTCGGCGGCCGCCGGCTTCTCCGGCATCAGCGCATCGTCGATCTCGCGCGCCCGCACCGCCGCCGGACGGGCGTTGATGCGCTTCACATAAGCCTCGAAGCTCGGGCGCTTCTCGAAGGTGCCGAACATCATCCCCCAGCCGATCTGAGAGCCGACGTAAAGGTCGGCCGCCGTGAAGCGCTCGCCGACGAGGTAGTCGCCCTTGGCGAGCGCGCCCTCGAGCGCGCTCATCACGTCGGCGAGCGAGCCGTATCCGGCCATCGGCTTGCGGTCCGGCGGCACCTCGAAGCCCATCGCCTTGTTGGTCGCCGCCGCCTCGATCGGTCCGGCGCCGAAGAACAGCCAGCGGTAATACGGGCCGCGCAGGCGCTCGTCCGGCGCCGGCGCGAGCCCGGCCTTCGGGAAGGCGTCGGCCAGATAGGCGCAGATCGCCGCCGCCTCGGTCACGACGGCGTCGCCATGGCGGATCGCCGGCACCTTGCCCATCGGGTTGACGGCGAGGTAGCCGGGCGCCTTCATCGTCGTGCCGTAGTCGAGCACCTCCGTCCGGTAGGGCGCGCCGACCTCCTCGAGCATCCAGCGCACGATGCGCCCGCGCGACATCGGGTTCGTGTAGAAGACAAGCTCATCGGCCATCGCTCGATCCCTCTTCCGTTCGCCCGAGAGATAGTCCGGGATTTGTGGACGTATCGTGACCTGACCTGCTCGTCCTTCACGAAGGGGCCGGTGACCGGCGCCGGAAAAGCCCGGCGACTCGGGCGCTGAAGCCCGGGATCGACCACAGGATCGAGAAGATGGTGATGGCGGCGAGCGCGCCGCTCATCGGCCGGGTAAAGAACGGGGCGATCGAGCCGCCGGACAGCACGAGGCCGCGCGTCAGGTTCTTCTCCAGAAGATCGCCGAGCACGAGCCCGAGGATCAGCGGCGCCATCGGGAACTTGAGCTCGCGCAGGATGAAGCCGAGGAAGCCGAAGAACAGCATCACGTAGATGTCGAACACCCGCGAGGTGATGGCGTAGGCGCCGACGACGCAGAGGACGAACACCACCGGCATCAGCCGCTCGCGCGGCACGAGCAGGATCCACAACAGCGGGCGCACGAGGGTCAGGCCGTAGAACAGCTTCGACATGTCGGCGATGAGCAGCATCGCGATGATCTGGTAGAAGAACTCCGGCGTCTGCAGCATCAGGTTCGGGCCGGGGTTGAGGCCGTGGATCAGCATCGCGGCCATGAGCACGGCGGCCGGCGCCGAGCCCGGCACCGCGAGCGTCAGCACCGGGATGATGGCGCCCGGCACGCAGGCGCTCTCGCCGGTCTCGGCCGCCATCAGTCCCTCGATCGAGCCCTTGCCGTACTTCTCCTTCTCCTTCGAGGCCCGCCGCGCCGCCGCGTAGGATGACCACGCCGCGGTGTCCTCGCCGAGCCCCGGCAGGATGCCGATGAAGGTGCCGATCGCCCCCGAGCGCAGGATCGTGCGCCAGTGCTTGAACACGTCCTCGAGGCGCGGGATGACCGAGTCGATCTTGCTCGACACCGCCTCGACGACCGGTCCCCGCATCGACTGCAGCACCTCGGCGACGCCGAAGCAGCCGACGAGCGCCGGCAGGAGCCCGATGCCGCCGGCGATATCGGTCGAGCCGAAGGCGAAGCGCTGGTAGTTGTAGTAGGGCTCCTGCCCGATCGTCGCGATGAAGAGGCCGAGGAAGCCGGCGATATAGCCCTTCAGCGGATCGCCGCCGGCGAGCGTGCCGGCGATGACGATACCGAACACCGAGATCCAGAAGAACTCGAAGCTCTGGAACTTGAGCGCCACCTCGCTGAGGATCGGCGTCAGCGCGGCGACGCAGAGGATGCCGAACAGCGTGCCGAGCCAGGAGCCCGAGGTCGAGATGCCCATCGCCCGGCCGGCGAGCCCCTGGCGGGCAAGCGGGAAGCCGTCGAGCGTCGAGCAGGCGGAGGCCGGCGTGCCGGGGATGTTGAGCAGGATGGCGCTGCGGCTGCCGCCATAGATCGCGCCGACATAGATGCAGACGAGGACGAGGATCGCCTGCTCGTGCGGCATGGTGAAGGTCAGCGTCGTCATCAGCGCGACGCCCATCGTGGCGGTCAGCCCCGGCAGCGCCCCGATGACGATGCCAAGCAGCGTCGCCCAGAAGACGTTGAGGATGCCCCAGCCGCTCAGGAGATGCGCGAGGGCGCCGCCGAATTGCTCGAGGCTGTGAAGCATCAGGGCAGACGGACGAGGAAGACGCGCTCGAACACGAGCGTGACCGCAATGCCGGTGAGAACGCCCTCGATGAGCGCGATCGCCAAGCCCCTGGCGCGCGCCTTGGGCGCAAGCCCGGGCCGCCATTCGAAGGCGGCGACGAAGAGCGTCACGAAAATCGCCGCCGCGATCCAGAACGGCATCCGGCCGATCAGCCCGACGATGAAAAGCACGCCGAGCCCGGCCGCGAGCGCGAAGCGCGCATTGCTGTTGCCGCTGTCCGGCCGCTCGTGATCGGCCGAGTCCGGCCCGAGCGCGCCAGCGCGCAATGCCCGCGCCCCGAGCCAGAGGCTCAACAGTCCGATCACCACGCCGTAGAAGCTCGGCACGAGGCCGGGCGCGGTGTAGATCTGACCGCCCTGGTCGGCGTAGGTCGGCATGCGCCAGCCCAGGACCAGGATCGCGGCGCTGAGGACGAAAAAGCCCGCCGCGATCCACAGATCGGTCCGCGGCGGCAGCCGCTCCTCATGCGGCAGAAGCGGCAGGGGCTCGTCGGCCATTGCTCTACACCACGACGCTCATGCCGAGGCGCTCGCCGCAGGCGAGCCTCAAGGCGCGCAGGCCAAATTCCTCCTCCGTCGCGCAGCGACGGGGGAGGGGGACCGCCGAAGGCGGTGGAGGGGGCAAGCCCACGCACCGCGCTTGGGATCGCCCCCTCCACCATGCTTCGCATGGTCCCCCTCCCCCGCTTCGCGGGGGAGGAAAGCTCATTGCGGCCTCGCGATGCCGATGGTGTCCGGCGACGCCTTGGCCTTGCCGGCGTCGAAATAGAGCCAGACCGTCTGGGTCACCATCTTCATCGCCTCCCTGGCGGCTTCCTCGCCGGAGAGCGGCGTGAACAGGGCGGCGCGGGCGGCGGCGTATTTCTTCAGCGGCTCGGAGTTGGCGATCTTCTTTTTCCAAATCATGTCCATGGTCTGGACGACCGGCTCGGGCGTGCCCTTCGGGGCCCAGATGCCGAAATAGTTCAGCGGCGCCGGCATGTTCGGCAGCCACTTCGTCACCGGCGGGATCTCGCCGTAGCCGTCGAGGACCACGGGCTTGTCGGCCTGCACGGCGAGCGGGATCAGGCGCTTGCCCTTGATGAACTCCGACATCTCGACGAGGAGCTGCGCCGCGGCCTGCGTCTCGCCCGAGACCGCCGACAGCACCGCCGGGTTGCCGCCGTCATAGGTGACGTGGCGGTACTCGACGCCGGGCGCGCTCTTGCGGATCGTCTCCATCATGTTGTGCCCGGCGGAGGATAGGCCGGCGGTCGCGACCGGCACGTCCTTGCCGCTTTTCTTCAACGTCTCGAGGAACTGGCCGAAGTCCTTGAACGGGGCGCTCGGGTTTGCCGCGACGGTGTTCACGTTGGCGACGGCGAAGAACAGGTTCCAGTCCTTGAGCTGGCTGTCGAGGAGCCCGAGAACCTTGTAGCCGCCGATGTCGACCGCGGCGCCGGCCGCCCAGGTGTAGCCGTCCTTGGCGCCCTCGAGCACGCCCTTGGTGCCGACCGAGCCCGAGGCGCCGGGCTGGTTCACCACCACGACCTTCTGCTTGAGCTCGGATTCGAGCTCGGTCGCGACGATGCGCGCCATCTGGTCGGTCGAGCCGCCGGCGGCCCAGGGCACGATCAGCGTGATCGGGCGGTCGGGCTTCCACGGGTAGTCCTGGGCGGCGGCCGAGCCGGCGAACAATCCGAGCGTCGCGGCGGCGACGGCATTGAAGAACCTGCGCATGTTTCCTCCCTCCCGGCTTTGTTGACCGGCCGGACTTTGGTGGCCAAGACTGTCCGGGCGCCGGAGGCTCGTCAAGAGTAACCGGGCGGTTAATAAGAGCGGCCCCGCCCGCGCCCCGAGCTTTGCGCCGATGAAGCTTTCGCTGTGCAACGAGGTCGTTCGCGAGCTGCCCTTCGGACGGCAATGCGCGCTCGCCGCCGAGCTTGGCTATGCCGGGCTCGAGCTCGCGCCCTTCACGCTCGGCGAGGACAGCTATCGAATGCCGGCCTCCGAGCGTGCCGCCGTGCGCGACGCATGCGCGAAGGCGGGGATCGCGATCAGCGGCCTGCACTGGCTTCTCGTCGCGCCAAAAGGGCTCTCGATCACGACCGCCGATCGGGCAGCGTGGGAGAGGACCGTCGAGGTGATGCGGCGGCTCGTCGAGCTTTGCGCCGATCTCGGCGGCGATTATCTCGTGCACGGCTCGCCGGCGCAGCGGCGCGTCGGCGGCGATGCCGCTGCGCCGGCGCGAGCGGAAGCCGCCTGGGCCGCGGTTGCCCCGGAAGCCGAGGCGGCGGGCGTGACCTATTGCATCGAGCCGCTGGCGGCGCGCGAGACCGACTTCGTCAACACCGTCGCCGACGCCGCCGCGATCGTCCGCCGCATCGGCAACCCGGCGCTGCGCACCATGATCGACACGTCGGCGGCGGCGATGGCCGAGCCCGAGCCGGTCGCGGCGGCAATCGAGCGCTGGATCCCCACCGGGCTTGTCGCCCATATCCAGCTCAACGATTCGAACCGGCGAGGGCCGGGCGAGGGCCGCGACGCCTTCGCGCCGGTGCTCGCGGCCCTGAAGCGCACCGGCTATGACCGCTGGCTCGCCATGGAGCCTTTCGAATACATCCCCGACGGCCCGACCTGCGCGGCGCGGTCGATCGGGTATATCGCCGGGATCATCGAGGCGCTGGAGGGACGGTGATGGCGCTGCGTGCAGATGAAGCGTCCTTCGAGGCCCGCTTCGCGGGCACCTCAGGATGAGGAGAGCGGTGATTGGAGCAATTGCTTCCGGCAAGCTCGATGCTCCTCATGCTGAGGTGCGAGGCGCAGCCGAGCCTCGAAGCACGCACGATGTCGATCCAGGGTCATGACATGTCACAGCGCGACGCCCCCCGCCTGAAGCTCGTCGAGGTCGAACGCTACGAGCGCGACGTGCGCCTGCGACTGCCGTTCCGGTTCGGCGTCACGACGGTGACGCACGCGACGCAAGGCGTGATCCGCGCCACGATCGCGCTGCCGGACGGGCGCACGGAGCAGGGCGTCGCGGCCGAGACGCTGGCGGCGAAATGGTTCGACAAGAACCTCGCGCTGTCGGACGCACAGAACCTCGACCAGCTGCGGCAGTCGCTCGCGATCGCGATCGAGCTCTACACGGCGCGCGGCTTCGACACGCCGTTCGGCCTGTATGCCGGCGTCTATCGCGAGCAGCAGGCGCGCGGCGCGGCGCTCGACCTCAATCCGCTCGTTGCCTCCTACGGACCGGCGCTCCTCGACCGCGCCATCGCCGATGCGCTCGGGCGCGCGACCGGCCGCTCCTTCCCGGTGATGGTCTCGCAGAACCTCCTCGGCCTTCGGGCGAGCGACCTCACGCCCGACCTTGTCGGCTTCGACATCGGCGCCTTCCTCGGCGGCTTGCGCATGGCGCCGTCGATCGAGGTCCGCCACACCGTCGGCCTCGTCGATCCGATCAGCGCCGGCGACCAGAAGCCCGGCGAGCGCGTCGACGACGGGCTTCCCGAGACGCTCGAGGAGGTCGTGCGCCACTACCGCGGCCGCTATTACAAGCTGAAGGTCGGCGGCAATGTCGCGGCCGATCTCGAGCGCCTGTCCGGCATCGCCGCGGTGCTCGACCGCGCGCTGCCGGAGTATCGCGCGACGCTCGACGGCAACGAGCAATACGAGAGCGTCGAGGGCATCGCCGAGCTGTGGCGGCGCATGCGCGAAACGCCGGCACTGAGACGACTCGTCGATGCCATCGTCTTCATCGAGCAGCCGATCAAACGCCAGGTGGCGCTGTCGCGCCCGGTCGCGGCGCTCGCCGCCGAGAAGCCGCTCGAGATCGACGAATCCGACGGCGAGCTATCGTCCTTTCCGGCGGCGCTCGCGCTCGGCTACAGCGGAGTCTCGAGCAAGAACTGCAAGGGCTTCTACAAATCGATCCTCAACGCCGCCCGCGTCGCGAAGCTCAACGCGGAGGCGGGGCGGCCGCGCGCCTTCATGTCGGCCGAGGATCTCACCACCTGGGCCGGGGTCAGCGTGCAGCAGGATCTCTGCCTCGTCGCGCTCCTCGGGCTGACCCATGTCGAGCGCAACGGCCACCACTTCATCGACGGCATGTCGTTCGCGCCCGAGGCCGAGCAGGCGGCCTTCGTCGCCGCGCATCCCGACCTCTATGCCAAGGGCGCCGGCCCGGCGCGGCTGCGCATCGCGGAGGGGCGCCTCTCGATCGGCTCGCTCGATTGCCCGGGCTTTGCTGTTGCGGCGGCGCTCGACTTCGCCTCGATGCGCCCGATGCCGGCGGCGCCGCGCGAGCCGGTCGGACGCGCCCTGGCGTCGGGCGGATGAGCGCGCTGCCCGAGAGGTTCGAGAGCGTCGCTGCGCTCGAGGACTTCATGACCGAGCCGACGCCGGCGCTCGTCGACGATCTGGCGCGCGCCCCGGGCGATATCCTGATCCTCGGCGTCGCCGGCAAGATGGGGCCGACGCTCGCCCGGCTGGCGAAGCGCGCCGCCCCGGAGCGCAGCGTCGTCGGCGTCGCGCGCTTCTCGGACGCCGCGGCGCGGCGCGCGCTCGACCGGGCGGGCGTCGAGACCATCGCCTGCGACCTCCTCGACCGCGCCGCGGTCGCGGCGCTGCCGCGCTCGCCGAACGTCGTCTTCATGGCCGGCATGAAGTTCGGCGCCACCGGCAACGAGCCGCTCACCTGGGCGATGAACGTGCACGTGCCGGCGATCGTGGCGGAGACCTTCGCGAGGTCGCGGATCGTCGCGTTCTCGACCGGCTGCGTGTACCCCTTCGTGCCGGTCGCCTCGGCCGGCGCCACCGAGGAAACGCCGGCGATCCCGCCGCCGGGCGATTACGCTAATTCCTGCGTCGGGCGCGAGCGCATGTTCGCCTATTTCTCAGGCCTGCACGGCACGCCGGGGCGGCTCTTTCGGCTCAACTACGCGATCGACATGCGCTACGGCGTGCTCCACGACGTCGCCCGCAAGGTGCGCGACGGCGACGAGATCGATGTCACGATGGGCCACGTCAACGTGATCTGGCAGGGCGACGCCAACACCGTCGCGCTGCGCTGCCTCGCCCATGCGACGACGCCGACGACCCCGCTCAACGTCACCGGTCCGGAGACCATCGGCGTGCGCTGGCTCGCCGGGGAGTTCGGGCGGCTGATGGGCAAGAAGCCGCGCCTCATCGGCACTGAGGCGGCGACGGGCTGGCTCAACGACGCCTCGCGCATGGTCGCCGAATTCGGCCCGCCGCGGGTGCCGCTCGAGCGCATGATCGAATGGACCGCCGATTGGGTCGCGCACGACCGCGAGAGCCTCGGCAAGCCGACGCACTACGAGGTGCGGGATGGGCGCTATTGAGAGCGGTCTCGCCTGGGAGCCGCTGACCGCGGCGGACGCGCAAGGCGCGCTGCCGCTCTCGGCCGAGGCCGGCTGGAATCAGACGGCGCAAGACTGGCGCTTCATGCTGCGCGAAGGCCGCGGCATCGGCGTGCGCGACGGCGCCGGCCGCTGGATCGGCAGCGCGCTCGCGCTGCCGCTCGGCGCGCGGCTCGCCTGGATCAGCATGGTTCTCGTCGCGAGGGATGCGCGCCGGCGCGGCATCGGCACGCGCCTGCTGCGCCGCGCGATCGACAGCGTGTGCGACGAGGGCCGCATCGCCGGCCTCGACGCCACCGAGCTCGGGCGGCCGGTCTACCTCCCCTTGGGCTTTCGCGACCTCTATACGGTCTCGCGCCTGCGGCTCGACGCACTGGCCCCGGGCGCGCCGACGCCCGCCGGCTGCACGATCCGGCCGCTCACGCCGGAGGATCTGCCGGCGCTCGCCGCCTTCGACGCGCAGCGCAGCGGGATGCAGCGCTCGCATGTGCTTGCGTATCCGCTGCAGCAGGCAGCCGAGGCCGCTTTCGTCGCCGAGGTGGACGGGGGCATCGCCGGCTACGCGCTTGGCCGGCCCGGGCGAATCGCATTCCAGATCGGGCCGGTCGTGGCGGATCGCGAGGACCTCGCGGTTGCCCTGGTCAGCCACGCGCTCGCGCGTCTCGACGGCCCCGCGATGATCGACGTGCCGGATGCCCATGCGGACCTGCGCGCCTGGCTCGACCGCCACGGCGCCGTACGAGAGCGCGGCTTCACGCGCATGACCCTCGGCGCGCCGCCGCCGGGGCTCGCCGAGCCGAGCCGCATCTTCGCTCTCGCCGGGCCTGAGCTGGGATGAGCGAGGCCCGATGCGCTCCCCGCTACGGCATTCACGCATGAAGGTCGGCGGCGCGCACCTCCCTCCCCCCGCTCGCGAAGCGAGTGGCGGGGAGGGCCGACTCGGGCAAAGCCCGAGCGGGGTGGGGGGCGCTTCCCCGAGGCGCTTCGTCGATGACGCGGCTGTCGATGGCTGCCCTGGCCCAACCGGCCGCACCCTCCTCGTCGCCCTCTCGCCTCGCCCAGCCACCCCCCACCCCTACCCCTCCCCGCCACTCGGCTTCGCCGAGCGGGGGGAGGTGAATGTGAGAGCCCGGATGGGGGAAGGGGAAGCCGTCAGGAAGGGTCGGCGGATCGAGACTCACGTTCGACATGCGTTGACAGGCGAGGACGCCGTCGACACTGATTTTGAACTCTGGAGGAAGATTCACTGATGGCCGGCAACCCGCTTCTGAAGGGCCTGGCGCCTATGCATCCCGGCGAGCTGTTGCGCGAAGATGGAATTCCCGCCCTTGATCTCCCGAAGACCGAGATCGCGCGGCGCCTGAAGATCTCGCGCCAGACCCTCTACGACATCCTCGACGAGAAGCAGCCCGTGACCCCCGCCATGGCCCTCCGCCTCGGCAAGTTCTTCGGCAACGGCCCCGACTTCTGGCTCAACCTCCAGCGTGAGTACGAGCTGCGCACGCTCGAGCCGAAGATGGCGGAGGAGCTCGCCGCGATCGAGACCGTGGCGGCGTGACCTCGCCGCGAGCCCCGATGCCGAACGGCCTGCACCGGTCCGATCTTCCCGAGCCCGTGCGGACGATCCTGGCGAAGGGAGCGGTCATTCCCGCCCACCCGCTTGCGCTCGATCCGAGCCGCGCGTTCGACCGCGTCTCGCAACGGGCGCTCACGCGCTACTACATCGACGCCGGCGCCGGCGGACTTGCGGTCGGGGTGCACTCGACCCAGTTCGCGATCCGCGAGGTCGGGCTCTACCGCCCGGTCCTCGAGCTCGCGGCCGAGACCGCGCAAGCCTGGACCGATCGGCCGCTCGTGATGATCGCCGGCGCGATCGGCCGCACCGCCCAGGCGGTCGAGGAGGCCCGCACGGCGCGGGCGCTCGGCTATCACGCCGTGCTGCTCTCGCTCGCCGCCATGAAGGGCGCCGCCGAGGACGAGCTCGTGGAGCACTGCCGCGCCGTCGCGGCCGAGATGCCGCTGATCGGCTTCTATCTCCAGCCGGCGGTCGGCGGCATCCCCCTGTCGCGCGGCTTCTGGACCCGCTTTGCCGCGATCGACAACGTCGTCGCCATCAAGGTCGCGCCGTTCAACCGCTACGGCACGCTCGACGTCGCCTTCGGCGTCGCAGCGGCGGGCGCGGAGGATCGCGTCACGCTCTACACGGGCAACGACGACCACATCGTCTCGGACCTCGTCACGCCGTTCGCGGTCCGCACGGCGAACCGCGAGGTCGTGCTGCGCTTCAAGGGCGGGCTGCTCGGCCATTGGAGCGTCTGGGCGAAGGGCGCGGTCGCGCTCCTCGAGCGCCTCCACGGCGCGGTCGCGGCCGGCCCGATCCCGCCGGAGATCCTGGCGCTCGACGGCTTCGTCACCGATTGCAACAGCGTCGTCTTCGACGTCGCCAACAATTTCGCCGGCTGCATCCCGGGCTGCCACGAGATCCTGCGCCGCCAGGGGCTCATGACCTCGATCCACTGCCTCGATCCCAACGAACGCCTGAGTCCGGGCCAAGCCGAAGGCATCGACCGGCTCTATGCGACATATCCGGAATGGCACGACGACGCCTTCGTCGCCGAGAACCTCGACCGCTGGCGCCGCTGAGCCCGCCCGCCTCCTTCCTGCACCGCTAGAAGGCGGTGCGTTGGCGAATCGCGGCCGAGAGGGTGCCTTCGTCGAGATAGTCGAGCTCGCCGCCGACCGGGACGCCATGGGCGAGCTTCGTCGCCTTGACCGGCAGGCTGGACAGAAGCTCGGTGACGTAATGCGCGGTGGTCTGGCCGTCGACGGTTGCGTTGAGGGCGAGGATGATCTCCTCGACCGCCGGGTCGGCCGCGCGGGCGAGGAGCGCATCGAGGTTGAGGTGCTCGGGGCGCACGCCGTCGAGCGGCGACAGCACCCCGCCAAGGACGTGGTAACGGGCCCGGACCGCGCCGGCGCGCTCGAGCGCCCACAGATCCGAGACGTCCTCGACAACGATGATGATCGCCGGATCGCGGCCGGGATCGCGGCACACCGTGCAGGGCTCGGCGGTGTCGACATTGCCGCAGGTGCGGCAGACGACGATGCGCTCGCTCGCGACCTTGAGGGCGTCCGAAAGCGGCCCGAGCAGCTGCTCGCGCTTCTTGATGAGATGCAGCGCCGCGCGCCGCGCCGAGCGCGGCCCGAGGCCCGGCAGACGGGCGAGGAGCTGGATCAGACGCTCGATCTCGGGTCCGGCGACGGATTGGGGCACCCGGACCTCAAAAAAGCTTCAGTCCCGGAGGCAGCGGCAGGCCCTTCGTGACCTCCTCCATCTTCTCCTGGGCGGCGCGGTCGGCCTTTTGGCGGGCGTCGTTGAGCGCCGCGACGACGAGATCCTCGACGATCTCGGCCTCGTCCGGGACGAGGAGCGAGGGATCGATGCGCAGGCTCTTCGCCTGGCCCTTGGCGCTGAGGACGACCTTGACCATGCCGCCGCCGGACGAGCCCTCGACCTCGAGGCGGTCGAGCTCTTCCTGCACGGCCTGCACCTTCTGCTGCATGGCCTGGGCCTGCTTCATGATCCCCATCAGGTCGCGCATTCACGTCCTCCACTGATCAGGCCGGGTCGTCCCGGACGGCCCGTGCGGCCGACCCCGCGACGGTCACAGATCCTCGTCGGTCTCCGGATCGGCCGGCGGCGCCGCTTCGGCTTCGACCGCGGCCTCGCTTTCGCGCGTGCGCACGTCGACGATCTCGGCGCCGGGGAAGCGCGACAGCACCGCCTGCACGAGCGGGTGGCCGGCGGCGTCGCTGCGGCGCTCGCGCTCGAAGGCCTGGCGCTGCTCGTGCAGCGTCGCGGCGCCGGGCTCGGAGGAGAGCGCCACGGCCCAGCGCCGGCCGGTCCAGTCGTCAAGCGCGCGCTTGAGGGCATTCGGAAGGTCGCGGCTCGCGCCCTCGGCGAGCGCGAACTCGATCCGGCCCTCCTCGAAGCGCACGAGCCGCAGATCGCGTTCGAGCGCGCTCTTGAGCGCGATCTCGCGCCGTTCGCCGGCGAGCGCGACCACGTCCTCGAAGCGGCGCAGCCGCGGCCCTGGCTGAGGCTCGCCGCGAGCGGCCGGAACGGCTTCGGCCGGCACGGTCGCGAGCGCCGCATTGCCGGAGGAGGACGGGCCGGCCGGGCGCGACGGAGCCGGGCGCTCGACGCGCTCGGCCGCGGCCGGCGCGCCCTCCTTGAGGAGGCGCAGAGCCTCGTCCGGCGGCGGCAGCCCGGCGGCGTAGCAGAGCCGCACCAGCGCCATCTCGGCCGCGGCCAGCGGCCGCGTCGCGGTCTGCACCTCCGGGATTGCCTTGAGCAGGATCTGCCAGGCGCGCGACAGCGCGCCGGTCGACAGCGCGCTCGCGAACGCGGCGCCGCGGACGCGCTCGGCCTCGGACAGGCTCGGATCCTTCGCGGCGTCGGGCACGAGCTTCAGGCGGGTAACGAGATGGGTGAAGGAGGCGAGATCCGAGAGGATCAGCGCCGGGTCGGCGCCGGCGTCGTATTGGCCGCGCAGGCCGGCGAAGACGGCAGGCACGTCGCCGCGCATCGCCGCCTCGAACAGCTCGATGACGAGCGCCCGGTCGGCGAGGCCGAGCATGTCGCGCACGGTCGCGTCGGAGACGCGGCCGGCGCCGTGGGCGATCGCCTGGTCGAGGAGCGAGAGCGCGTCGCGCACCGAGCCTTCCGCCGCCCGGGCGATCGCGGCAAGCGCCTCGGGCTCGGCGGCGACGGATTCGAGCCCGCAGATCTTCTCCAGATGCGCGACGAGCTTGTCGGCGCCGACGCGCCTCAGATCGAAGCGCTGGCAGCGCGACAGGATGGTGATCGGGACCTTGCGGATCTCGGTCGTCGCGAAGATGAACTTGGCGTGCGGCGGCGGCTCCTCGAGCGTCTTCAGGAAGGCGTTGAAGGCGCCCGGCGACAGCATGTGGACCTCGTCCACGATGTAGACCTTGTAGCGGCCGGACACCGGCGCGTAGCGCACCGCGTCGTTGAGCTGGCGGACGTTGTCGACGCCGTTGTTCGAGGCGGCGTCGATCTCGAGCACGTCGATGTGATTGCCGTCGATGATCGCCTGGCAGTTCAGGCCGAGCTTCGGCATGCGGATCGTTGGGCCGGCGTTCTTGTCCTCCGGCAGCTCGTAATTCAGGGCCCGGGCGAGGATGCGGGCGGTCGTGGTCTTGCCGACGCCGCGCACGCCGGTGAGCATCCAGGCCTGCGGGATGCGGCCGGTCTCGAAGGCGTTCGAGACCGTCTGCACCATGGCGTCCTGGCCGATCAGGTCGTCGAAGGTGCGCGGACGGTATTTCCGCGCGAGCACGCGGTAGGCCGAGGCCCCTCGGGCGGGCGCTGGCGGCGCAAGGCCCGGCAGGGCCGGCTTGTCGAAGAAGGGCGTGCCGGTCGTCTCGTCCATCGGCGCCAGAATGCGGAGGAATCGGGCGCCCCGGCAAGGCCGTTCGGGCGCGGCATCATCGCAGGTCGCGGGTGGGAGGCTGGACGAAGACCCGCTCGGTCTCGTTAGGGCTGCTTCCTTCCGGACCTGACCCGGTTGGCGAGTGAAACGTCCCCCGCCAACCTCCCGCGAGACATATGAGCGCCGGCGGGCTTTAAGGCAAGCTTCGCCGGCGGCTCACGCGGCGATGCTGGCGCCGGCCGCCGCCGGGGCGGCCGCCC
Source organism: Microvirga sp. (assembly GCA_036742625.1). Lineage (GTDB taxonomy): Bacteria > Pseudomonadota > Alphaproteobacteria > Rhizobiales > Beijerinckiaceae > JAJKJG01. The sequence continues at coordinate 41,660 of DAINQO010000004.1, read as the reverse complement.
GCATCTGGGCGTTGAGGCGGTAGGGGCGCCAGAGCTTGAGCACGTCGTGCAGCGCGCTCTCGAGGACGGCGCCGTCGAACGGCTTCAGGATGAAGCCCGAGAGGTCGAACTGGGTGAGCGCCGAGCGCGAGGTCCGCATGTCGGCGCCGCCGATCAGCACCACCTTGCTGCCGGGCGCGTCGCGGGCGACGCGGCATGCCGCCTCGGCGCCCATGCCGCCGTCGACGCCGGCGTCGACCAGCACGATGTCGAAGGCGCTCGCCTTGATGGCGCGCAGCGCGTTCGCGCCGGTGTCGGTCTCGTCGACGCGGAAGTTGAAGCGGGTCCGCTCCAGCATGTCGCGGATGATCTTGCGGGCGGTGCGCGAGCGGTCGACGAGCAGCACGTCGGCGCTCCGGTTCAGGCGCCAGAACACCTTGAGCAGGTTCTCGACGTGGCTCTCGTTGAACGGCTTGAGCATGACCTCGTAGGCGTTGATGAGGGTCGCGATCTCGGACCATTTCGGCACCAGGCGGTCCGAGACCAGGACGAACATGCTCCTGTTGTCGCTGGTGCTCGCCCAGTTCTGCACCTCGCGGCCGTCGAAGCCGGGCAGGCGCCGGTCGATGAAGCCGATGTCGACGTTGCGCTCGCGCAGCAGGCGCTCGGCGACGGCGCCGTTCGGCGCTTCGAGAATCTCGATCGTCGGCTCGATGCGGCGCAGGATGGCGCCGAGCGCGAAGCGGTCGCTCGCGACACTGTCGGCCACGAGCACGCGCAGGTGCCCGGCTGCAACGGCCGGCTCGTCCGGGAGCCAAGTCGGCTGGGGGGCGGCCTCTTCCATCGAATCCGTTTTGTTATTCTCGCCGACGAAAAATGCATCCAAAGCTCTGAACATTATGTTTATGCAACCTTTGCCTGTAGCCGTTGCGTAAACATTGACTTGCCTCGTTGCTCGAAAATCCCCGCGTGCGAGCACGGAGGCGGCCGTGCACACGCGATGTTTAGATTTGCGTGGTGGAATCCGCCCTTCCGAAGGGGAAGGGCCGTGCAGAACAAGCGCAGCGAGCGCCGCGAGACGACGACCTGGCCGGGACGCATCGCCTTCGAGCGCGGCGCGCAGCTGCGCGAATGCATCGTGCGCGACATCTCGAAGGCAGGCGCCCGCCTGACGCTCGCGAACCCGCGGGTGGTGCCGGACGAGTTCGAGCTCCTCATCCTGACGACCGGCGAGATCTTCCAGGCGGTGGCGAAATGGCGCCGCGGCCGCGAGCTCGGGGTCTATTTCGTCGAGAAGGACGATTTCCTCGCTTGGCCGGCGCACGGCGCGGGGCCGTCGGCGGCCTGAGCGGGCGGCCCGCTGGCAGCCGAGACGGCCGCCTGAGCCCTTAAAGCATGATCCCGAAAAGTGGCTACCGGTTTTCGGAAAAGATCATGCTCAAACAAAGAGATAGAGCGGGATGACGACTCAACGAGAAGTCATCGCGCTCTAAGGGTTAGCGCGGGCGCGCGAAGTCGTCTAAAGCTCGACCATGCTTCCCGCCTTCGCCGGCCCCGCCGTTTTCGCGCTCGATCCGCGGCTTGAGGCCGACACCTTGCCGGTCGGGGACCTCGCGCTCACCTCGGTCCTGCTCCTCAACGATGCCCGCTTCCCCTGGTTCGTGCTGGTGCCGCGCCGCCCCGATGCGACCGAGCTGACCGACCTCTCGGACGCCGACGCCGAGACGCTGATGCGCGAGATCCGCACTGCGTCGCGGGTGATGCTCGCGCTTGCAAAGCCCGACAAGATCAACGTCGCCGCGCTCGGCAACCGGGTGCCGCAGCTCCATGTCCATGTCATCGGCCGCTTCCGCTCCGACCCGGCCTGGCCGGCTTCGGTGTGGGGCGTCGGCGAGGCGCAGCCCTATCCGGCGCACGCAGCGGCAGCGCTGACCGAGCGCACCGCGGCGCTGTTCGCGGCGGCCTGAGCGGGAAGCGCCGATGTCCCAAAGCGCCTTCGAACGCCTCGGCTTCGTCCAGAACCCCCTGTCCCGGCACAGCGCCGAGCGCGATCACGATCTCGTCGCGCGTCATCTCGCCGATCGCGGGGCCTTGACCATCGCCATCGCCGGCGAGATCCCGATCCTGCGCCGGAACGGCGCCGGAATGACCGGCCTCCTGCCGCTCGCCGATCTCGAGCGCGTCGAGGCGCGCCACGAGCAGGCCTTCCTCGGCACGATCGACGGGCGGCCGGTGTTCGGCACCGCGCTCGACGCGTCCGCCGCCGAGACCTTCAAGCGCGGTGACGAGCATCTCGCGATCGACCTGCGCTCGATCGCCGTCCAGGGGCTGGTGCCGGCGGACGAGCTCGGTATCCTGGCCGAGGCGAAGGCGCTGCTGTTCTGGCATTCGCGTCACCGCTTCTGCCCGAATTGCGGCGCTCCGACCGCGGTCTCCTCGGCCGGCTTCCGCCGCGACTGCGCCGCCTGCGGGACGCAGCATTTCCCGCGTACGGACCCGGTCGCGATCATGCTCGTCCACCGGGGCGAGCATTGCCTTCTCGGCCGTCAGGCGCGCTTCATCGCCAACTCCTATTCCTGCCTTGCGGGCTTCATCGAGCCCGGCGAGACGATCGAGGACGCAGTCCGGCGCGAGACTTTCGAGGAGGCCGGGATCGAGGTCGGCGCGGTGCGCTACGGCGCCTCTCAGCCCTGGCCGTTCCCGTCCTCATTGATGATCGGCTGCTTCGGCGAGGCGCTGACCGAGGCGATCACGCTCGACCGCGACGAGCTCGAGGACGGGCGCTGGTTCGGGAAGGACGAGGTCCGCCTCATGCTCGCCCGCGAGCACCCGGACGGGCTCATCACCCCGCCGCCGATGGCGATCGCGCATTTCCTGATGCGGAGCTGGGTCGAAGGTGCCGCCGGGTGAGCGCTGCCGCTGCTGCATCGTCGGCGGCGGACCCGCCGGCATGATGCTGGGCTTCCTTTTGGCGCGCGCCGGCGTCGACGTGATCGTGCTCGAGAAGCACGGCGACTTCCTGCGCGATTTCCGCGGCGACACCGTCCATCCCTCGACCCTCGAGCTGATCCACGAGCTCGGCCTCCTCGACGAGTTCCTGCGCCGGCCGCACCAGGAGCTGAGAGAGATCAGGGGCATGGTCGGCGACACCGAGCTCACGCTCGCCGATTTCTCGCACCTGCCGACGCGCTGCCGGTTCGTCGCCTTCATGCCGCAATGGGATTTCCTCGATTTCCTGGCGCTGCACGCCAAGGCTTATCCCGGCTTCGCGTTGCGCATGCAGGCCGAAGCCACCGACCTCATCACGGCGGGCGGGCGCGTCGTCGGCGTGCGCGCGCGGACGCCCGAAGGCGAGCTCGAGATCCGGGCCGACCTCGTCGTCGGCGCCGACGGACGCCACTCGCTGGTGCGCGAAAAGGCCGGCCTTGCGGTCGAGGATATCGGGGCGCCCATGGACGCGCTCTGGATGCGCCTTCCGCGCCGCCCGGACGACCCCGAGCAGCCGGTCGGCCGGTTCGGCGCCGGCGAGATCTACGTCATGCTGAACCGCGGCGACTACTACCAATGCGCGCTCGTCATTCCGAAGGGCGGCTTTACGGCGCTGAAGGAGCGCGGGCTCGAGGCCCTGCGGGCGCGCATTGCCGCGCTCGCTCCGTTCGTCGGCGACCGCGTCGGCGCGCTGCAAAGCTGGGACGACCTCAAGCTGCTGACCGTCGCGGTCGACCGGCTGACGGAGTGGTGGCGTCCCGGGCTGCTGTGCATCGGCGACGCGGCGCACGCGATGTCGCCGGTCGGCGGCGTCGGCATCAACCTCGCGGTCCAGGACGGGGTCGCGGCAGCGAACATCCTCTACCGGCCGCTGCTCGAGCGCTCGGTGACGATCGCCGACCTGCGGGCGGTGCAGCGCCGGCGCGAGCTGCCAATGCGCGTCATCCAGCGCCTGCAGGTGCTCGTCCAGAACCGCATCATCGGCCCAACGCTCGGCGCGAGGGCGAAGCCGACGCCGCCCTGGGTGCTGCGGCTTTTCGCCCGCCTGCCCTTTATGCGCCGGATTCCAGCCCGCCTGATCGGCTTGGGGTTTCGACCCGAGCATATCCGGACGCCTGAGGCCGCGAAGGGCGCGCCTACCCGGGTTCCTTGATCTTTTCCCGGAAGGGGTGCGCCGGGAAGACGCCGAGGATGTGGAGCTCCTTCGAGAAATAGGCGAGCTCCTCGAGGGCACGCTTGAGGTGGATGTCCTCGGGGTGACCGTCGACCTCGGCGTAGAACTGGGTCGCGAAGAACTGGCCCTCGATCATGTAGCTCTCGAGCTTCGTCATGTTGACGCCGTTCGTCGCAAAGCCGCCGAGCGCCTTATAGAGCGCCGCCGGCAGGTTGCGGACGCGGAAGACGAAGCTCGTGACCGTCGCGCCGTTCTGCGGCGCCGCCCAGTCGGGCGCGCTCGACAGGATGATGAAGCGGGTGGTGTTGTGGGCCTCGTCCTCGACGTCCTCGGCGAGCGTCTTGAGGCCATAGACCTCGGCGGCGAGGCGCGGCGCGAGCGAGGCCCGGGTCGGGTCCTTGGCCTCGGCGGTCTCGCGCGCCGAGCCCGCGGTGTCGCCGGCGACGACGGCCTTCAGCCCGAGCTTGCGGATGATCTTGCGGCACTGGCCGAGCGCGTGGACGTGGCTGTGCACGGTCTTGATCGTGCCGAGATCGGCATCCGCGGTCGCGAGCAGCTGGAAATGGATCGGCAGGAAATGCTCGCCGACGATATGCAGCCCGGAGGTCGGCAGGAGATGGTGGATGTCGGCGACGCGGCCGGCGATCGAGTTCTCGATCGGGATCATGGCGAGCGCCGCCTCGCCGTCGCTGACCGCCGCGAAGGCATCCTCGAAGGTCGGGCAGGGTAGCGCCTGCCAGTCCGGGTGGGTCTCCTGGCAGGCGATGTGGGAGTTCGCGCCGGGCTCGCCCTGGAAGGCGATGATGTTTGTGCTCATGGCTGTCTCCGCGAGAGGATCGCCCGCGCCCGCTCGAGGTCGTGGGGAGTATCGACCCCGAGCGGCACGTCGTCGACGACGACCGCGTCGATGCGCATGCCGGCTTCGAGGGCGCGCAGCTGCTCCAGGCGCTCGCGGCGCTCGAGGGGCGATGGCGGCAGCGCGACGAAGCGCGCAAGCGCGCGGCGGCGATAAGCGTAAAGGCCGATATGATGGTAGAGCGGCCCGTCGCCCGACGGCGCCGTCGCGCGGGTGAAGTACAGCGCCCGCAGGCGCCCGGGCGCGACCTCGCTGCCGACGAGCTTCACCACGTTCGGGTCGGTGCGCTCCTCGGGCCGCGAGATCGCGGCGGCGAGCGTCGCGATGTCGACGGCGCCGTCGGCAAGCGGCGTGATCGCGGCCGCGATCGCCCGCGGGTCGATCGTCGGCAGGTCGCCCTGGACGTTCACCACGGTGTCGTGCCGCCCTTCGGGATCAATCGCCTCGACCGCCTCGAAGATCCGGTCCGAGCCCGAGACGTGGTCGTCCCGGGTCATCACCGCCCGCCCGCCCGCCTTCTCGACCGCCGCGGCGATGGCCGGGGCGTCGGTCGCGACCGCGACCGGTCCGATGCCGGCCTCGCAGGCGCGGCGCCAGACATGCACGATCATCGGTTCGCCGAGGATGTCGGCGAGCGGCTTCTCCGGCAGCCGCGTCGCCTTGAGGCGCGCCGGAATGAGGACGATCGGATCGGACACGGGGAAGCGCAGCGGTTCTGGGATTTGCCGGCTGCTTAGCAGGGGGACCGGGCGTTGTCATCGCGGCCCGGCGCTGCGACGAGAAGGCCGCAACGGCGTTGTTGCCAAAGCCGGCGCGATGCGGCTAAGCAGCGCCGCGGGCCCGCGCCCCCTCACCCTGCCGCCGTCGCGCAGGATGGAGCTCTCGTGATGGATTCCTTCGAGGTCAACAAGATCGCCGGCGCGCTTCTCGGCGTGCTGCTCTTCGTCATGGGCCTCAACATCGTCTCGGGCGCCCTGTTCGCGCCGAAGAAGGCGGGCGAGGCCGGCTATGCCCTCCCCGAAGCCGTAACCGAGAGCGCGACGACGCAGCAGGCCGCCGCACCGTCCGAGCCGCTGCCGGTCCTCCTCGCCAAGGCCGATCCGGCAAAGGGCCAGGCCGCGGCAAAGAAGTGCCAGGCCTGCCACACCTTCGAGAAGGGCGGGGCGAACAAGGTCGGCCCGAACCTTTACGGCATCGTCGGCGGCCCGAAGGCGCACGTGCAGACCTTCAACTACTCGGCCGCCCTCAAGGGCAAAGGCGGCGATTGGAATTTCGAGGAGCTCGACAAGTTCGTCCACAACCCGAAGGGCGCCATTCCCGGCACGATCATGGCTTTCGCCGGCATCCCGTCGGCGGACGAGCGCGCCAATGTCCTTGCCTACCTGCGCAGCCTCGCCGACAGTCCGGTCCCGCTGCCGGCGCCTTGAGCGCGCGCCCGGCTCGCGGGCTCGAAGGCGAGGCCGCCGAGATACTCACCGGTTTCCTCGGTCCGAACGGCCGCCGCTGCGCCGGCGACTGGAGACGCCATTGACACGGCTTCTTTGCGCCGCGCTCGCGGCGCTTCTCGCCGTCACGTCGGCGGCCCCCGCCGGCGCCGGCGAACCTGAATGGCGCCACGCGCACTCGCTCCTCGGCGAACCGAAATACCCGGCCGGCTTCCGGCATTTCGACTACGTCAACCCCGACGCGCCGAAGGGCGGGTTGGTGCGGCTCGGCATCCAGGACACCTTCGACAATTTCAACCTCTTCGTCGCCGGGGTGAAGGGCGCCGCCGAGACCGGCCTCCCGCTCATCTACGACACGCTCATGGAAACGGCGCAGGACGAGGTCGGGACCGAGTACGGCCTCCTCGCCGACGCGGTGCGACATCCGCCGGACAAGTCCGCCGTGACCTATCGCCTGCGCCAGGAGGCGCGCTGGCACGACGGCCGGCCGGTGACGGCGGCGGACGTGATCTTCTCGTTCGAGACCCTGAAGGCGAACAGCCCGCAATACGCCTTCTACTACAAGAACGTAGCCAAGGCGGAGGAGACCGCCGCCAGCGAGATCACCTTCACGTTCTCGGAAGCCGGCAACCGCGAGCTGCCGCACATCGTCGGCCAGTTGCCGGTGCTGCCGAAGCACTGGTGGGAGGGCACAGGCGCGGACGGGCGCCGCCGCAACGCGACCGAGACCACGCTCGAGCCGCCGCTCGGCTCCGGCCCCTATCGCCTGAAGAGCTTCGACGCCGGCCGCTCCGCCGCCTACGAGCGCGTGCGCGATTATTGGGGCCGCGATCTGCCGGTGAACCGCGGCCGGCACAATCTCGACGAGGTCCGCTACGAGTACTACCGCGACTCGACCGTCCTCCTCGAAGCCTTCAAGGGCGACCGCTACGACTTCCGGGCCGAGAACAGCGCCCGCAACTGGGCGACGGCCTACGACTTCCCGGCCGTGCGGGAGGGGCGCGTCGTCCGGGAAGAATTCCCGGTGCGGGCGACCGGGACCATGCAGGCCTTCGTGATGAACCTGCGCCGGGCGCGGTTCCAGGACGCCCGCGTGCGCCGCGCCTTCAACCTCGCCTTCGATTTCGAGGACATCAACCGCACGATCTTCTACGGCCTGTACCGCCGCGTCGACTCGTTCTTCGCCGGCACCGAGCTTGCCTCCTCCGGGCTGCCGCAGGGCAAGGAGCTCGCGATACTGGATGGGCTGCGCGACAAGGTGCCGGCCGCAGTCTTCACCGAGCCGTACCGGAACCCGGTGAACGGCTCGCCCGAGAAGGTGCGGGCGAACCTCCGGGAGGCCCTGCGGCTGCTGAACGAGGCCGGCTACGAACTGCGCAACCAGCGGCTCGTCGACAAGCGGACCGGCGAGCCCTTCGCGGTCGAGTTCCTCGGCTACGACACGAACCTCGAGCGCTTCGTCATGCCCTATGTCCAGGCGCTCGCGCGGATCGGCATCACGATGTCGATCCGCACCGTCGACGCGGCGCAGTTCCAGAACCGGCTGCGCAGCTTCGACTTCGACGTGACCACCGACATCTGGGCCGCGGGGCTGTCGCCGGGGAACGAGCAGCGAGAGTACTGGGGCGCCGCGGCCGCCGACCGGCAGGGCTCGCGCAATACCGCCGGCATCAAGAACGAGGGCGTCGACGCGCTGATCGAAAAGCTCATCTTCGCGAAGGACCGAGACGAGCTCGTCGCCGCCGTGAAGGGGCTCGACCGCGTGCTCCTCCACCACGACTACGTCGTGCCGCAATTCTACTCGGATCGAACCCTGACGGCCCGCTGGGACCGCTTCGCCCGGCCCAAGGTCCTGCCTGAATACGGCGGCTCGGGCTTCCCGACGATCTGGTGGTACGATGCCGAGAAGGCCGCCAAGACCGGAGCGCCGCGATGACGGACAAGCTCAGATCCCCCTCTCCCGCATGGGAGAGGAGCAAGGGTGGGGGAACGCCGATGCAGGATGAAGCGCAGCATGACCATGGCGCCTTCCATAGGGCGACCTCGCTCGAGGTCGATACCGGCGGTGTCGACATCGCACCCTGGTCGGCGACAGCGGACCCCTCACCCCTGCCCCTCTCCCTCCGGGAGAGGGGTTTCACGCGCCGCGCCCTTCTCGCCGGCACCGCCGCGCTCGCCGCGCTTGGCCCTCGACGCACCGCTCTCGCGGCGACGGAAGCCGAGACCGAATCGCATGGGCTCTCGACCTTCGGCGAGCTGAAATATCCGGCCGATTTCAAGCATTTCGACTACGTCAACCCGGGTGCCCCGAAGGGCGGGACGCTCGCCCTCCAGATCAAGCGCGGCGCCGGCAACCAGAACTTCGACACCTTCAACACGCTCAACATCTTCGTCCTCAAGGGCGACGGCGCGGCCGGCATGGACGCGACCTTCGACAGCCTCATGGCCGGTTCCGGCGACGACCCGGACGGGCTCTACGGCCTCCTCGCCCACAAGGTGCGCTGGTCGGCCGACAAGCTCACCTACCGCTTCCTCCTGCGTCCCGAAGCGCGCTTCCACGACGGATCGCGGGTGACGGCGCGGGACGCCGCCTTCTCCATCAACATCCTGAAGACCAAGGGCCACCCGAGCTATCGCACGGTGCTGAGCGAGGTCTTGGCGGCCGAGGCCGAGTCGGACGACGTCCTCAAGGTCCAGCTGTCGCCGAAACGCAGCCGCGACCTGCACCTCATCGTCGGCGGCAACCCGGTGTTCTCGGAGGCCTATTGGAGGGACCGCGACTTTGAGGCCTCGACGCTCGAGCCGCCGCTCGCCTCCGGCCCCTACAAGGTCGGGCGGTTCGAGCAGGGGCGCTTCATCGAGTTCGACCGCGTGCCCGATTATTGGGGCCGCGATCTGCCGGTGAACATCGGCCAGAACAACTTCGACAAGGTGCGTTACGAGTATTTCCGCGACCGGCAGGTCGCCTTCGAGGCGTTCAAGTCCGGCGTCATGAACTACCATGAGGAGTTCACCGCCCGGACCTGGGCGACGGGGTACGACTTTCCGGCCTTCCGCGAAGGCCGCGTCAAGCGCGAGGTCATCGACCGCGCCGGCGCCGTTCCGACGCAAGGCTGGTACTTCAACACCCGCCGCGAGATGTTCAAGGACCGCCGCATCCGCGAGGCGCTCGGGCTCGCCTTCGATTTCGAATGGACGAACCAGAACATCATGTTCGGCCTCTACCGCCGGCTGCACTCCTTCTTCGAGAACTCGGACATGAAGGCCGTGGGCCCGCCCGGCTCCGAGGAGCTGCGCCTGCTTCAGCCGTTCCGCGGCAAGGTGCCGGACGAGGTCTTCGGCGAGCCCTACGTGCCGCCGGTCTCCGACGGCTCCGGCAGCGATCGCAACCTCCTGCGCCGCGCCGACGCCCTCTTGCGCGAGGCCGGCTGCAAGCGCGAGGGCACCGTCCTCAAGCTGCCGGACGGCAAGCCGTTCGAGATCGAGTTCCTCGACTACCAGGCATCGCTGCAGCCGCATACGCAGCCGTTCCAGGCCAACCTGAAGCGGCTCGGCATCGAGGCGCGCTCGCGGATCGTCGACGCGGCCCAGTATCGGCGCCGCATGGAGGAGTTCGACTTCGACATGGCCTCGATGGCGCTCGGCGGGGCGATGACGCCGGGCGATGCGCTCCGGATCGTGTTCTCGTCGGAGGCCGCCGCGACGCCCGGCTCGCGCAACATCGCCGGCATCGCCGATCCGGCCGTCGACGCGCTGATCGGCGAGATCACGCAAGCCGATTCGCGGGCGAAGCTCAACGTCGCCGCCCGCGCGCTCGACCGGCTCCTGCGCGCCGGCCGCTACATGATCCCGATGTGGTTCCGCTCGGAGGAATACGTCGCCTATTGGGACATGTTCTCGCGGCCCGCGACGCGGCCGAAATACGCCTCCGGCGCGCCGGGGACGTGGTGGTACGATCCCGAGAAGGCGAAAGCGATCGGGAAGGCGTGAGCGCTTTGCAAACCCTTGCCACCGTCATTCCGGGGCTCGCGAAGCGAGAGCCCGGAACCCATAGACACCGAGGCTGGGCGGTCGCGCAAAGCATCCCAACGTGGTGGTTATGGGTTCCGGGCTCCTCGCTACGCGAGGCCCCGGAATGACAGGGTTGCGCTGATGCCCGCCTATATCGCCCGCCGCGTGCTGCTGATGATCCCGACGCTGTTCGGGATCATGCTCTTGTCCTTCATCACCGTGCAGTTCGCGCCCGGCGGGCCGGTCGAGCGCATCATCGCGCAGCTGCAGGGCATCGACTCCGGCGCGTCGGCGCGCGTCTCGGGCGGGTCCGGCGACCTCGCCGGCGGCGCCGGGGCGCGGCCCAAGGGACCCGGCACGGACGCGACCTCGTCGCGCTACCGCGGCGCGCAGGGGCTCGATCCGCAGTTCATCCGCCAGCTCGAGCAGCAGTTCGGCTTCGACAAGCCGGCGCATGAGCGCTTTGCCAAGATGCTATGGGACTACGCCCGCTTCGACTTCGGCAAGAGCTATTTCCGCGACGTCTCGGTGCTGCAGCTGATCCGCGAGAAGCTGCCGGTGTCGATCACGCTCGGCCTGTGGATGACGCTCCTCTCCTACGCGATCTCGATCCCGCTCGGCATCCGCAAGGCGGTGCGCGACGGCTCCGCCTTCGACATCTGGACCTCCGCCGTCGTCATCGTCGGCTACGCCATCCCGGGCTTCCTGTTCGCGATCCTGCTCATCGTGCTCTTCGCCGGCGGCTCGTTCTGGCAGCTCTTCCCGCTGCGCGGCCTGTGGTCGGACAATTGGAGCGAACTCTCGCTCTGGGGCAAGATCGCCGATTACCTCTGGCACATCACCATGCCGATCGTGGCAATGGCGCTCGGCGCCTTCGCGACCTCGACGCTCCTGACCAAGAACTCCTTCCTCGACGAAATCCGCAAGCAATACGTCCTCACCGCGCGCATGAAGGGCCTCTCGGAGCGCCGGGTGCTGTACGGGCACGTCTTCCGCAACGCCATGCTGATCGTCATCGCCGGCTTCCCGGGCGCCTTCATCCATGCCTTCTTCGCCGGCTCGCTCCTGATCGAGACGATCTTCTCGCTCGACGGGCTCGGCCTGCTGTCGTTCGAGTCGATCGTCAACCGCGATTATCCGGTGGTGTTCGCGAACCTCTACATCTTCTCGCTTCTCGGGCTCCTGGTGAACCTGATCTCGGACCTGACCTACACCTGGATCGATCCGCGCATCGATTTCGAGGCGCGGGAGACGTGAGGGTGAACGATCTGGCGAAGCCGCCCGAGCTCGACAACGTCCCGGCCGCCTCGCCGGCGGCGGCCCCGGTCGCGCCGCCGCTGCCGCGGCAAGGCTTCATCAGGCTCTCGCCGATCAACCGGCGGCGCTGGCAGAACTTCAAGGCCAACCGGCGTGGCTACTGGTCGTTCTGGATCTTCGTTGTGCTTTTCGTGCTGTGCCTCTTCGCCGAGTTCCTGGCGAACGACCGCCCGGTTGCCGTCCACTACAAGGGCGAGTGGCTGTTCCCGGTCTTCATCGACTACCCGGAAGAGAAGTTCGGCGGGTTCCTCGCCAACACCGACTACCGCGACCCGGTGATCGCCAAGGAGATTGCGGAGAACGGCAAGGCGTACTGGCCGCCGGTCCGCTTCTCCTACAATACTCACAACCTCGACCTGCCGGTGCCGGCGCCGGCGCCGCCGACCTGGATGCTGAAGGACGAGCAGTGCCGCGCCATCGCCGAGCGTTCCGGCGGCATGGGCTGCCGCGACATCGAGCGGAACTGGCTTGGCACCGACGACCAGACCCGCGACGTCGTCGCGCGGCTGATCTACGGCTTCCGCATCTCGGTGCTGTTCGGGCTCATCCTCGCCGGCATCTCCTCCCTGATCGGGGTGGCGGCGGGGGCGGTGCAGGGCTATTTCGGCGGCTGGACCGATCTCCTGTTCCAGCGCGTGATCGAGATCTGGACCTCGATCCCCTCGCTCTACGTGCTCATCATCATCTCGGCCGTGATCACCCCGAGCTTCTGGGTGCTGCTCGGCATCCTGCTCTTGTTTTCATGGGTCTCGCTCGTCGGGGTGGTGCGGGCGGAGTTCCTGCGCGGCCGCAACTTCGAATACGTCCGCGCCGCGAAGGCCCTCGGCCTGACCGACGCGACGATCATGTTCAAGCACCTGTTGCCGAACGCGATGGTGGCGACCCTCACCTTCTTGCCGTTCATCCTCAACGGCTCGATCACGACGCTGACCTCGCTCGACTTCCTCGGCTTCGGCCTGCCGCCCGGCTCGCCCTCGCTCGGCGAGCTCCTGGCGCAAGGCAAGGCCAACCTCCAGGCCCCCTGGCTCGGCCTTTCCGGCTTTTTCGTCATCGCCTTCATGCTATCGCTCCTGATCTTCATCGGGGAAGCGGTCAGGGATGCGTTCGACCCGCGAAAGACATTCGGGTAAATCCAGACCTGGAGCGCCGGCCAAATTATGTTACAATGTCGAGGCAGAGCGCACGCATGAACAAGATCGTCCGGGATCACTACCCGTTCTCGAAGCTTCCTGACGACCTTAGGAGAGGCTTGGACCCAACCAAGGACGTTCGGATAGTTCTCGAGCAGGTCGAGGCGGAGGAGCGTCAAATTCCGAGCCTCGAAGAGTTGCGAGCCCTGAGAGCCCGTTTCAAAGAAGCCGGTGACGATCCCGCCGAGCGTATCCGCAAGCTGCGCGACGAATGGGATGTCTGAGGCCGCTTCGCGCCCGCGACTCTACCTGGATACGAACGTCTTCATCGAGATGTTTGAAAAGAGAGGAGCGGTTTCTGACCGCTTGCTCGATCTCTTTCGCGGGCCGACGCTGCCTCGACACCATCTCGTCACGAGCCAGTTGACCATCGCAGAAATCCTGGTGGACGCGATCCGCGACGACGATATGCAGCGCAACGATCTCTATCTCGGCTTTCTGCGTGACATTCCCAACCTAATGACCGTCGCGCCGATTAGTCGCGATGTCCTGATAAGAGCAGCGCTCATCCGTGCGCGCCAGCCGCGGATCAAGCTGCCTGACGCCATTCACCTGTCAACCGCTCGCGACGAGGAATGTAGAATCCTGATCTCGAACGACGCGCGCATGAGGAGCGTCCCATATTTCGATGAGATTGTGCCTCTCACGAGAGAGGCTCTCGACCGGCTGCTCGAGCGCTTGGCATGAGCGAGGTTTCACTCCTCTCCGTCCGCGACCTCTCCGTCGCCTTCCGGCAGGGCGGGCGGGACACGCTCGCGGTCGACCGCATCTCCTTCGATGTCGCGCCGCGGGAAACGGTGGCGATCGTCGGCGAGTCCGGGTCGGGGAAGTCGGTGTCCGCCCTCTCGGTTCTGAAGCTCCTGCCTTATCCGGCGGCGCATCACCCCTCGGGCAGCATTCTCTTCAAAGGCCGCGACCTGATGCGCGCGTCCGAGAACGACATGCGGCGGGTGCGGGGCGACGACATCACCATGGTGTTCCAGGAGCCGATGAGCTCGCTCAACCCGCTGCACACGATCGAGCGGCAGGTCGGCGAGATCGTGAGGCTGCACCGCAGGCTGTCGGAGCGGGCGGCGCGCGAGCGCACGCTCGAGATGCTCGATCTTGTCCGCCTGCGCGATGCGGCGCGCCGCCTCGACGCCTATCCGCACCAGCTCTCGGGCGGGCAGCGCCAGCGCGTCATGATCGCGATGGCGCTCGCGAACGAGCCCGACCTGTTCATCGCCGACGAGCCGACGACGGCGCTCGACGTCACCGTCCAGGCGCAGATCCTGAAGCTCCTCGCCGAAATGAAAGCGCGCCTCGGCATGGCGATGCTGTTCATCACCCACGACCTCGGCATCGTCCGCAAGATCGCCGACCGGGTCTGCGTCATGACGCAAGGCAAGATCGTCGAGCAGGGTCCGGTTGCCGAGGTGTTCGAGCGCCCGCGCCATGCCTACACGCAAAGGCTGCTCGCCGCCGAGCCTAAGGGCCGGCCGGAACCGGTGCCCTCGAGCGCGCCGATCATCGTCGACGCCGGCCCGATCCGGGTCTGGTTCCCGATCCGGCGCGGCTTCCTGAAGCGCACCGTCGGCTACGTCAAGGCGGTCGACGACGTGTCGATCGCGGTCCGCGAGGGCGAGACAGTCGGCGTCGTCGGCGAGTCGGGGTCGGGAAAGACCACGCTCGGCCTTGCGGTCCTGCGCCTCGTCTCCTCGATCGGACCGATCGTCTTCCTCGGCAAACGGCTCGACGATCTCCGCGCCAAGGCGCTGCGGCCGATGCGCAAGAACATGCAGGTCGTGTTCCAGGATCCCTATGGCTCGCTGTCGCCGCGGCTCTCCGTCGCCGAGATCGTCGAGGAGGGACTGCTGGTGCAGAAACGCGGGCTCCGGCTTCGCGAGCGGCGCGCGGTCGTCGCGCAGGCGCTCGCCGATGTCGGCGTCGACCCGGCGACGATGGACCGCTACCCGCACGAGTTCTCCGGCGGCCAGCGCCAGCGCATCGCGATCGCCCGTGCCATCGCGCTCGAGCCGCAGTTCATCGTCCTCGACGAGCCGACCTCGGCGCTCGACATGTCGGTGCAGGCGCAGATCGTCGAGCTCTTGCGCGACCTGCAGCGGCGCAAGAAGCTCGCCTATATGTTCATCAGCCACGACCTCAAGGTGGTGCGGGCGCTCGCGAACCACGTCGTCGTAATGCAGGACGGCAAGGTCGTCGAGGAAGGCTCGGCCGAACGCCTCTTCGCCGAGCCGCAGACCGACTACACCCGGGCCCTGTTCGCCGCCGCGTTCAAGCTCGAGATCGCCGACGCCGGCGTGGTGCGGGAGTAGCGGCCTCTTCTCACCCCCGATTGCGGGGGAGAGGAGGTTCGCCCTCCCGCCTGCAGCGCTCTTGCTCCCGTTCTCGCCCCGTTGTCCTATGGCGCCGCGGAGGATCGTCATGACGCAGCTGCTGTTTCGTAACTTCAAGATGCTCGAGCCGGAGGTGGGAGAGCTTCAGGGCGGATTCGAGCTCCTCGTCGAGGGCGACACGATCCGCGAGAGCTCGGACAAGCCGATCAAGGCGAAGGACGCCGACGTCGTCGACTGCGGCGGGCGCACGCTCATGCCCGGCCTCATCGACAGCCACGTGCACGTTTTCCTCTCCGAGGTGAACATCCGCTTCCTCGAGGCGGTGCCGCTGACGCTCGCGACCGCCCGCGCCGTCGCGCTCATGCGCGGCATGATCGACCGCGGCTTCACCACGGTGCGCGACACCGGCGGCGCCGACTGGGGCATCAAGAGCGCGGTCGAGCAGGGCCATGTGCCCGGGCCGCGGCTGTTCATCGCCGGCCAGGCGATCGGGCCGACCGGCGGCCATTCCGACCCGCGCCGGCGCACCGATTTCGGCGCGCGCTGCCATTGCTGCAACGCCATGGCGTTCACCATGGCGGTGTCCGATGGCGTCGCCGAGGTGCGCAAGAGCGCCCGCGAGCAGATGCGCCAGGGCGCCGACCATGTGAAGATCATGATGTCGGGCGGCGTTGCTTCCCCCTACGATCCGCTCGACTCGCTGCAATTCAGCCCGCCGGAGGTCGCGGCGGCCGTCGAGGAGGCGCAGGCCTTCGGGCGCTACGTCTGCGCCCACGCCTACACGCCGGAGGCAATCACCCGCGCCGCCCATGCCGGCGTGCGCACGATCGAGCACGGCAACCTCATCGACGAGCCGGCGGCGAAGCTCA
Source organism: Microvirga sp. (assembly GCA_036742625.1). Lineage (GTDB taxonomy): Bacteria > Pseudomonadota > Alphaproteobacteria > Rhizobiales > Beijerinckiaceae > JAJKJG01. The sequence goes on along the minus strand of DAINQO010000004.1, from coordinate 25,495 downwards.
TGGCCGAGAAAGGCATGATCCTGATTGCCAATCTCATCGCCTATTACGCCATGCGCGAACGCGCCGCCGAGTACGGCATGACCGCCGACATGCTCGCCAAGAACGACCTCGTCATCGACGGCGGCTTGCGGTCGCTCGAGATCTGCAAGCGCGCCGGCGTGCCTGTCGCCTATGGCAGCGACCTTCTCGGCGGGCTCCAGGTCGACCAGAGCCGCGAGTTCCTGCTGCGTCGCGACGCCGCCGCGCCGATCGAGATCATCCGCTCGGCGACGACGATTGGGGCGAAGGTGCTCCGCCAGGAGGGCAAGCTCGGCACGCTGAAGACCGGCGCCTTGGCGGACCTCATCCTCATCGACGGCGATCCGCTGAAGGATTTGAGCCTGTTCCAGGATCAAGGGCGGCATCTCAGCCTGATCATGAAGGCGGGCCGCTTCCACAAGAACCGGCTGAACTGACCGTGCACGCCGTCGCCGCCGACCGCCAGGCAGTGTCCCTCGCGCGCCGCGCGCGGCCCGATATCGCCACCCGTATCGGCCACCTCGCGCTCCGAGCCGCCGCAGCGCTATCGCTCGGCTTCATCCTCCTGCCGCTCGTGCTTGTCATTTGGCTCGCCTTCTTCCGTCAGGAGATCCCCTCCTTTCCGCCGGAGGGCTACTCGCTGCGCTGGTTCGGCGCCGTCGTCGACAACAAGAGCTTCGTCGGCGGCTTCCTCCTCTCCCTCCAGGTCGGGATCGCCGCGACCCTGATCGGGCTTGCGCTCGCGGTGCCGGCGAGCCTCGCGATCGGCCGCCGGCGCTTTGCCGGCCGCGGCGCCGTCAACACGCTGCTCTTGATGCCGCTCGTGGTGCCGGGCGTCGTCCTCGGCACCTCGATCTACGTCTTCCAGATCGAGGCCGAGATCGCGACCGGGTGGCCGATCCTCGGCTCGACCGCGGCGCTCGTCGCCGCCCACGCGCTGATCGTGATCCCCTGGGCGGTGCGTCTCGTGACGGCGAGTCTTGCCGGCTTCGATCCCGCCGTCGAGGAGGCGGCGAAGAACCTCGGCGCCAACCCGTGGACGACCTTCCGGCGCGTGACCCTGCCGGCGATCCGCCCCGGGATCGTCGCCGGCGCGCTGTTCGGCTTCGTCATGTCGTTCGGCAACCTCGAGATGAGCTTGTTTCTGGTCGGCGCCGGCCGAACCACGCTTCCGATCGCGATCCTGCAGTATCTCGAATGGAAGATCGATCCGACCGTCGCCGCCGCCTCGGTCATGCAGATCGCGCTCATCGGCGCGGCGATGCTCGTCACCGACCGCTATGTGAAGATCGCGCAGGTCGTCTGATGGCCCGCCTCGAGCTCCTTGGCCTGTCCAAGCGCTACGGCGACCACTACGCCGTGAAGAGCGTCAACCTCGAGGTGTCGGACGGCGAGTTCGTGGTGCTGCTCGGCCCCTCCGGCTGCGGCAAGACGACGACCCTGCGCATGGTCGCCGGCTTCGTCGAGCCGAGCGGCGGCTCGGCCCGCATCGGCGGCGTCGACATCACCTATCTGCGGCCGTGGCGGCGCAACACCGGCATGGTGTTCCAGAGCTACGCGCTTTTCCCGCACATGAGCGTCGCCGAGAACGTCGCCTTCGGCCTCGAGATGCGCCGGCTAGCGCGGCCTGAGATCGCCGCGCGCGCCAAGGAGGCCTTGCGGCTCGTGCGCCTCGAGGCCTACGCGGAGCGCCTGCCGCGCCAGCTCTCGGGCGGCCAGCAGCAGCGCGTCGCCCTCGCACGCGCGCTCGCGATCCGGCCGGACGTGCTCCTCCTCGACGAGCCGCTGTCGAACCTCGACGCCAAGCTGCGCGAGGAGGTTCGGATCGAGATCCGCGAGCTGCAGCGCCAGCTCGGCCTCACCACCATCATGGTGACGCACGACCAGGAAGAGGCGCTCACCGTCGCCGACCGGCTCGTCGTCATGGCCGACGGCGAGATCCGCCAGATCGGCAGCCAGCGCGACCTCTATGAGCGCCCGGCGGACCGCTTCGTCGCCGGTTTCGTCGGCCGCAGCACCTTCCTCGACGGCCGGGTGACCGCACCCGGCGAGTTCGAGAGCGCCGGCGGGCTCCGCCTCAAATGCCACATCGACGGCGCCCTCGGACCGGCCGCGCTGGCGTTGCGGCCCGAGCGCCTGACGCTCAACGCGGCCGGCGGGCTCGACAACCGGCTTCCCGGCCGGGTCGAATTCGTGTCCTATCTCGGCGCCGTGCTCGAGCTGCATGTGCGCCTGTCGCCCGCCGACCGGGTGATCGTGCAGTTGCCGAACCGCGGCGAGGCGGCGGGCCCGGCGCTCGGCGACACGGTCGAGGTCGGCTGGCCGCGCGACGCGGGACTGGTCTTTGCCGGGCAAGCCAACGCCGGCGCAACGGAGGAACGGACATGACATCGCACATCTCTCGACGCGATACGCTCAAGGCTTTCGGCCTCGCCGCCGGCGCGGCGGCCCTGCCGTTTTGCGCCGGGCAGGCGCGGGCGCAGGCCGGGCGCATCGTCGTCGGCACCTGGGGCGGCGACTACGCCCGCCTCCTCGCCAAGAACATCGAGGATCCGCTGCTGAAGCCCAAAGGCTATGACGTCGTGCAGGACCAGGCCGGGGACGCGCCGCGCCGCGCCAAGATGCTCGCCGAGAGGCGCCTGCCGCGCGGCACGAGCGACATCCAGGGCCTCTCGGCCGCCAACATGTATGAGATGAACGAGGCCGGGGTCGTCGAGGCGATCGACTACGCGAAGCTGCCGAACGCCGCGAACCTCCTGCCGCAGATGAAGTACCCCTACGGCGTCGGGCACATCTATTCCGGCAAGGTCGCGGTCTACAACCCGAAGCTCATCCCGGACGCGCCGAAGAGCTTCAAGGACGTCTTCGACCCGAAGCACGGCGCCAAGCACGGCATCATCGACATCCAATACCAGTACGTGATGGCGGCCGCCGCGCTCGCGGCCGGCGGCAAGGTGTCGGATTTCGAGCCCGGCAAGGCGCTGCTGCTCGAGGCCAAGAAGGCCGGCGTGCGCGTCTATCCGACGAACGAAGCGTTCGCGCAGGCGCTCAAGAACGAGGAGATCGGCATTGGCGTGATGTGGAAGGCGCGTGTGGTGCAGTGGCAGAACGCCGGCATCAGCGTCGAATCGGTCGCGCCCGCCGAAGGCCTGCCGATGTACGTCTCGGGCTTCTCGATCCCGAAGAACGCGCCGAACAAGGACGGCGCCTACGCCTACATGAACGCGATGCTCGACAAGGGCGCGCAGGAGAACTTCGCGATCGACATGGGCTACAACCCGACGGTCACCGGCGCGACCGTCGCGCCGGACCTGCAGAAGCGCATCGGCTTCACGCCCGAGGAGCAGAAGCGCCTGATCGACCTCGACTACGGCTACATCGCCAAGAACGACGCGGCTCTCAAGGAGTGGTGGGACAAGGTCTTCAAGGCCTGATGGCGGGCGAGCGCACGGGGCGGTCCACGGCCGCGGGGCTCGTCGGCCCCGCGACGCTCTATGTCGGCATCGGCCTGCTCGTGCCGCTCGCCATCCTTTTGCGCTACAGCCTCAACCAGTTCGTTCCCGGCAAGTTCATGGTCGACGCGCTGACGGTCGAGAACTACGTCAAGTTCTTCACTGACGGCTACTACACGGCGGTCCTGTGGCGCACGGTCAGGGTGGCGCTCTTGACGACCGCGATCTGCCTCCTCATGGGCTTTCCGCTTGCCTACGTCCTCGCCCGCACCCGGACGCGCCACAAGAACCTCCTGATTATGCTCGTCGTGCTGCCGCTGTTCGTCGGCAACGCCGTCCGGGCGGCGGGCTGGATGGTGGCGTTCGGCAACAAGGGGCTCCTGAACGCGAGCCTCGTCGGGATCGGCGCCGTCGCGCAGCCGCTCGAGATCATGTTCTCGGAGACGGCGGTGATCATCGGCATCGCGGCCGTCAACCTGCCCTTCATGGTGCTGACGCTGCAGAGCGTCATCGAGGGCATCGACCGCTCGGTCGAGGAGGCGGCGTTCAACCTCGGCGCCGACCCCTTGAGGATGGCGCGCCGGGTGCTCCTCCCGCTCGCGATGCCCGGCATCCTCGCCGGCACCATCCTGACCTTCATCCTGGCGATGAACGCCTATGCGACGCCGGTGCTGCTCGGCGGCCCGCGCTTCCAGATGATGGGGCCGCTCGTCTACAGCCAGTTCGTGCAGCAGAACAACTGGCCGTTCGGCGGCGCCATCTCCTTCATCCTGATGATCGCGACACTGATCCTGACGCTCGCCGCGAACCTCCTCGTGCAGCAGCGCTACCGCGCCACCGCGGGCTGAGCCGCCGTGGCGACGCTGACGCTGAGCTCGGGCTTGTTGTTCAGCGTCTGGAACACGACGCAGTAGCGCTCGGTCAGCTTCAGGAGCTGATCGATCTTCTCCTGCGGCGCGTCGGTGTCGAGCTCGAAGGCAAGGCGGATGTCCCGGAAGCCGACCGGCGCGCTCTTGTCGACGCCGAGCGTGCCGCGGAAGTCGAGGTCGCCCTCGGCCTTGACGGTGCCATGACGCAGCGGGATCTCGAGCGCCGTCGCGACCGCCTTCAGGGTCACGCCGGCGCAGGCGACGAGCGCCTCGAGCAGCATGTCGCCGGAGCACAGCTCCGCCCCCGAGCCGCCGGTCGCCGGATGCAGCCCGGCAACGGCGAGCGCGCGGCCGGTCTCGACCTTGCAGGCGATGTGCTGGTCGTCGAGCGTGCCCTGCGCCTTGAGCGTGATGACGGCGGCCAAGGGCTCGGACCGGTACTGGTCCTTGAGCGGGGCCTGGAGGGTGCGAAGGGCGGCGGCGTCCATGTCATTTCCTCATTGCTGGCGAATGGCGAGTGGCGAGTGGCGGTTCAGATTCGCGCGGCACCATTCGCTATTCGCTATTCGCCATTCGCCCCTACCACCACAGCGCAGCGGCTTCGCGGCCGCGCTCCTGGTGGGCGGGGATGGATTTCAGCGAGTCGTCGAGGGTCGAAAGCACGCGGCGGGTGGCGGCCTCGAAGGCCGGCGAGAGCTTGTCGCGGGGCCGCGACAGGCGAAGCGCCTGCTCGTCGAAGATGCGGCCGGGCTTCGGCTGCATGACGATGGCGCGGTCGGCAAGCGTCACCGCCTCCTGGACGTCGTGGGTGACGAGGAGCACCGTCGGGCGGTTCTCCTCCCACAGGGCGAGAAGATGCTCGTGCAGGCTCGCCCGGGTGAAGGCGTCGAGGGCCGAGAACGGCTCGTCGAGGAGGAGCACCTTCGGCTCGGTCACGAAGGCGCGGGCGATCGCGACCCGCTGCTGCTGGCCGCCGGACAGCTCGCGCGGCCAGCGGCCGGCATGCTCGATGAGCCCGACGCGGGTAAGCGCGTGCCCGACCCGGTCGCGGCGCTCGGCGGCGGAGCGGTCGTCGAGCCCGAAGCCGACATTGTCGGCGACGGTCAGCCAGGGCAGGAGGCGCGGCTCCTGGAACACGATCCCGACCGCCGGGTGCGGCTCGCTCAGGCGCTCGCCGTCGAGGAGAATGGCGCCGCCGGAGGGCCGGTCGAGTCCGGCGATGAGGCGCAGGAGCGTGGTCTTGCCACACCCCGAGCCGCCGACGACCGACACGATCTCGCTCTCGCGCACCTCGAGCGTCACGTCGGCGAGCGCATGGGTGCCGTCCGCATAAATCTTGGAGAGGCGCTCGAGCTCGAGCATCTAGAGCCGCTCCCGCGCCACGTCCTGCCAGCGCACCAGCGGCTTCGTCGCCGCGACGAGGAGGCTGTCGGCCGCCTTGCCCATAAGCGCGAAGGCGATGATGGCGGCGAGGATCTGGTCCGGCTTGCCGAGCTGCTGGCCGTCGACGAGGAGGTAGCCGAGGCCTTCCGAGGCGCCCATGAACTCGGCCGCAACCACGAACATGAAGCCGAGACCGAGCCCGGAGCGCAGGGCGATCAAGAGTTCGGGCAGCACCGCCGGCAAGAGAATCCGCCGCGCGAGGTCGAGGCGCGAGAGGCGGAAGACGCGGCCGACCTCGACGAGCTTGCGGTCGACGGAGAGGATGGCGCCGGCGACGCCGAGGTAGACCGGGAAGAAGGTGCCGACGGCGATCAGCGCCACCTTCGAGGCCTCGAAAATCCCGAACCACAGGATGAACAGCGGCACCCAGGCGATCGACGGGATCGCCCGCAGCGCCTGGAGGGTCGGGTCGAGGAGGCGGCGCGCCGCCTCGCTCGTGCCGGACAGCGCCCCGAGCGCGATGCCGCTTAGGGCGCCGAGGCCGAAGCCGACCGCGACCCGCCACAGCGTCGCCCAGGCGTGCGTCCACAGCTCGCCGGTCTGGGCGAGTCCGTACAGCGTCGCCGCGATCCGGCTCGGCGGCGGCATCAGCCGGCCTTCGGCGAGGCCCGCCCGCACGGCGGCTTCCCAGCCGAGCGCGAGCGCGAGCGGCAGGACGAGCCCCAGCCCCCATCTCACGCCAGGAGCAAGCCCAAAGGGCAACGCGCCGGCGGGTGCCCCGGCGCGTCGCTCGCTTCGCGCCTCGGCAGGCGCGGCGATGTCCGCCATCAAGACGCTCAAGGTCAGTTGGTCGCCTTGGAGAGATAGCGCGCATCGATGAGGTCGTCGACCGCGGCCTTCACGTCGGTGCTCGACGGCAGCACGCCCGCGTCGCGAAGCGCAAGCCCGGCGGCGAGGATCGATTCCCGCTGCGGCTCGCCGATGACGCTGTGGGTGAGCTCGGTGCGGGTGTCGATCTGGCGGTCGACCACGGCCGGCGGCAGCTTGGTGAAGCCGGCGAAGATCTGCTTCAGCTCTTGCGGGTGGGCGAGCGACCAGCGCCGCGCCTCCTCGTAGACGGCGAGCACGCGCGAGACGAGCTCCGGGTTCTTCTTGGCGAACTCCTCGCGCACGTTGAGGATGCCCCAGGTGTTGGCCTCGGGCTTGCGGTAGAACAGCACCGAACCGGTCTCGACCTCGGTCGAGGCCATCATCGGGTCGAGCCCGGCCCAGGCGTCGACGTCGCCGCGCTCGAGCGCGAGGCGCCCGTCCGGGTGCTGCAGGAGCACGAACTTCACGTCCTTGTCGGTGAGGCCGGCCTCGGCAAGCGCCCGGACGAGGAAGATGTGCGGATCGGTGCCGCGCGTCACCGCGACGCGCTTGCCCTTGAGGTCGGCGACCTTGGCGATGCCGGTGTCCTTGCGGGTGACGAGCGCCGTCCATTCGGGCCGCGAATAGACGTAGATCGACTTGATCGGGTTGCCGTTGATCTTGGCGACGAGCGCCGCCGAGCCGGCCGTCGAGCCGAAATCGATCGAGCCGGCGTTGAGGAACTCGAGCGCCTTGTTCGAGCCGAGCGTCTGCACCCATCGGATGGCGATGCCATCCTTCTCGAACGCCTTCTCCAGGAGGCCCTTCTCCTTGAGCACGAGGCTCACCGGATTGTAGGTCGCGAAATCGAGCCGGATCTCCTTGACCTGGGCCCGAGCCGTGTTCGGTATGAAGAACGACCCCAGGAGCACGGCGCCGGACAGCGAGACGAAGCCTCGACGAGATGATTTCATGAGCTTTCCCCGTGGGTTGCGCGAGGAAAACACTCGGGCCCAGCCCGCGTCCCCGGCGCTTTAGCGGCACTTGTTCCGCGCCCGCAAGCTGCTCCTCAAATCGGCGCGTGGCCAAAAACCTAGTGATACCGGTTCCCGATGTCAAACTCGTTTGTTATAACGAACGGTCGTGGGGTACGACTGCGGAGCCGCCGTCGCCGTCGCCGCCGGCCCGGCGATAACGGGCAACGACCCCGACGATGACGCGCCAAAACCCCGACGATGACGGGGCAAAACCCGACGATGACGGGCAACATCTGCGACGATGACGAAGCGAGATGGGCCGGCCCGGGTGTGCTAAGCCGACCGGGTGCGCCACACCCTCGATCAATCGCCGCTGCGGCTCGCGAGCCTTGCCGAACGGCTCGATGGCGAAGGCTTGAGCGACCCGACGAGCTTGCGTGGACGGCTCGTTCCCGAGCTGCGCAGCATCCTCGACGAGGGCCGCGCCGAAGCCGAGGCGGCGCTCCTGCGCGAGGGCGACGGGATCGCCTGCGCGCGCCGGCTCTCCGGTCTCATGGACGGCATCGTCCGCGCCCTGCACGACAGCGTCGTGCGGCACCTCTACCCGGCCGACAACCCCTCCTCGGCCGAGAAGCTCGCCGTCGTCGCGACCGGCGGCTACGGGCGCGGCACGCTCGCACCGGGGTCCGACGTCGATCTCCTGTTCCTCCTGCCCTACAAGCAGACCGCCTGGGGCGAAAGCGTCGTCGAGGCGATGCTCTATGTGCTGTGGGACCTGAAGCTCAAGGTCGGCCACGCCACCCGCTCGGTCGACGTCTGCATCCGCGAGGCGAAGGCGGACATGACGATCCGCACCGCGCTCCTCGAGGCGCGATTCCTGCTCGGCGACCCGGCGCTCTACGAGGCGCTTCTCGCCCGCTTCGACAAGGAGGTGGTGCGCGGCACCGCGCCTGAGTTCGTCGACGCGAAGCTCAAGGAGCGCGACGCCCGCGTCACCAAGGCCGGCGCCTCGCGCTACCTCGTCGAGCCGAACGTCAAGGACGGCAAGGGCGGGCTTCGCGATCTCAACACGCTGTTCTGGATCTCGAAATACGTCTACCGGGTGCGCGAGCCGCAGGAACTCGTCGAGGCCGGCCTCTTCACCCCGGAAGAGCTCCGGCTGTTCGAGCGCTGCGAGGAATTCCTGTGGCGGGTCCGCTGCCACATGCATTTCGCGACCGGCCGGGCCGAGGAGCGGCTCGGCTTCGAGCTGCAGCGCCAGCTCGCCGAGCGCATGGGCCAGGCCCGGCGCGGCGCGCTTTCCGGCGTCGAGCGCTTCATGAAGGCGTATTTTCGCGTCGCCAAGGAGGTCGGCGACCTCACCGCGATCGTCTGCGCCGAGCTCGAGGCACGCCAGGCGAAGCACCGGCCGATGCTCGACCGCATGATCGGGCGCTTCCGGCGCCGCCGCGGCGGCAGGCTCGAATCCGACGACTTCGTCGTCGACTACAACCGCATCAACCTCGCGGGCGAGAGCGCGCTCGAGCGCGATCCGGTGAACCTGATCCGCCTGTTCTGGCTCGCCGACCGGCACAACCTCGCGGTCCACCCGGATGCGAGCCGGCTCGCGACGCGCTCGTTCGGGCTCATCGGCCCGACGCTCCGCAACGACCGCGAGGCGAACCGCCTGTTCATGGACGTCCTGACCTCGCGCAACGCGCCGGAGGTGGTGCTGCGGCTGATGAACGAGGCCGGGGTGCTCGGGCGCTTCATCCCCGATTTCGGCCGCATCGTCGCGATGATGCAGTTCAACATGTACCACCACTACACGGTCGACGAGCATCTCCTGCGCTCGATCGGCGTGCTCGCCGAGATCGACGGCCAGCGGGTCGAGCACGAGCACCCGCTCTCGAACCGCATCGTGCGCTCGATCCAGAACCGGCGGGCGCTCTACGTGGCGCTGTTCCTGCACGACATCGCCAAGGGCCGCACCGAGGACCATTCGATCGCCGGCGCCGGCATCGCCCGCCGGCTCGGGCCCCGACTCGGCCTCGATCCGGCCGAAACCGAGACCGCGGCCTGGCTCGTCGAGCATCATCTCCTGATGTCGACGATCGCCCAGAGCCGCGACCTCTCCGACCCGAAGACGATCGAGACCTTCGCCGGCGTGGTGCAGACGATGGAGCGGCTGAAGCTGCTGCTCGTGCTCACCATCGCCGACATCAAGGCGGTCGGTCCCGGGGTCTGGACCGGCTGGAAGGGCGAGCTCCTGCGCACGCTCTATTACGAGACCGAGGTGGTGCTGACCGGCGGCCATTCCGAGCTCGCGCGCATGGACCGGGTGCGGCGGGCGCAGGACGAGCTCCGCGCCGCGCTTCCCGACTGGAGCGACGAGGCCTTCGCGATCTATGCCCAGCGCCACTACCCGGCCTATTGGCTGAAGGTCGAGCCCGGCCGGCGCGTCAAGCACGCGCGCTTCGTCGCGGCCGCGCAGGCGGCCGGGCGGACGGTCGCGACTATGGTCGAGACCGACGCCTTCCGCGGCGTCACCGAGCTCACCGTGATGTCGCCCGACCACCCGCGGCTTCTCGCCATCATCACCGGCGCCTGCGCGGCGGGCGGCGGCAACATCGTCGACGCGCAGATCTTCACCACCGCCGACGGCATGGCGCTCGACACCATCTTCCTTTCGCGCGCCTTCGAGCTCGACACCGACGAGCTGCGCCGGGCCGAGCGCGTCGCGACCGCGATCGAGCGGGCGCTCAAGGGCGAGGTGAAGATCGCCGATCTCGTCGCCGGCCGGCGGCCGCCGCGCGAGAGGCAGAGGACCTTCCACGTCCTGCCCGAGGTCGTCATCGACAACGCGCTGTCGTCGCGGCAGACCGTGCTCGAGGTCTCGGGCCTCGACCGGCCGGGGCTGCTCTACGACCTCACCACGGTCGTCGGGAAGCTCAACCTCAACATCGCCTCGGCCCATATCGCGACCTTCGGCGAGAAGGCGGTCGACGTCTTCTACGTCACCGACCTCACCGGCACGAAGATCACCCACCCGGGCCGGCAGGCGGCGATCCGGCGGGCGATGCTCGAGGTGTTCGACGGCGACGCCGGCGCCGAGCAGCCGCTCCGCGCCGCGGCGCGATAGATAGCTGTGGAGACGGGCGAGCGGGCGTTGACAGGCCGGCCATCGAATGATGGATCGCCCGCGGCGCGAGAAAACGGCACAGCGTGACTTCCCTCGACATCCGCGACCGGCTCATCGTCGCGCTCGACATGGGCTCGGTCGATGAGGCGCGGGCGCTCGTCGGCGCCATCGGTGAGGCGGCGACCTTCTACAAGATCGGCTATCGCCTCGGCTATGCCGGCGGGCTCGGCTTCGCCGGCGAGCTGATCGGCGCCGGCAAGAAGCTCTTCCTCGACCTCAAGCTCCACGACATCGGCAACACGGTGCGGGAGGGCGTCGAATCGCTCGCCCGTGTCGGCGCGACCTTCCTGACCGTCCACGCCTATCCGCAGACGATGCGGGCGGCGCTCGCCGGCCGCGGCCGGTCGAGCCTCAAGCTCCTCGCCGTGACGGTGCTCACCTCCTACGACGACGCCGACGCGCGCGAGGCCGGCTATGCGCACACCGTCGAGGACCTCGTCGCGGCGCGCTGCGTGCAAGCGCGGGACATCGGCATCGACGGCATCGTCTGCGCCGCCCCCGAGGCCGCACGGGTGCGGGCGATCGTCGGGCCGGACCGTCTCATCGTCACGCCCGGCATCCGCCCGGCGGGCGCGGAGAGCGGCGACCAGAAGCGCATCGTGACCCCGGGCGAGGCGATCCGCGCCGGCGTCGACCACATCGTGGTCGGGCGCCCGATCACCGGCGCCGCAGACCCGCGGCGCGCCGCGGAGGCGATCGTCGCGGAGTTGGCGGAGGCAATCCAGGCCTGAGTTGCCGATCGTGTCAATCTTCTATGATATAGTGGTGAGCATGACGCTGAGTAAGGTTCGTGCTGTGAAGCCGCTGGGCGGCCATAAGCTCTGGTTCGAATTCTCCGACGGTTCGCAAGGAGAGCGGGACTTCGCCGATTTGCTTTGCAAGGACAGGCCGGTTCTGGAGCCGCTTCGGGACGCGGATTATTTCGCGCGGGTTTTCCTCCAGCGCGGCGCGCCCACCTGGCCGAATGGATTTGATCTCGCGCCCTGGGCGCTTCATGACGAGATGGAGCGCGACAACGCGCTCACGCGACCGCCGCGCGTCGCCTAGCCGTTTCACATCGAGGAGCCGCCATGCCCAAAGGCTACATCGTCGCCCGCATCGTCGTGACGAACTCCGAGCAGTACGCCGAGTACGTCAAGGACGCCTCCGAGGCGATCCGCAAATACGGCGGCAAGCCGCTCGTGCGCGGCGGCACGGTCGAGCAGCTCGAGGGCGAGGCGCGGCCGCGCAACGTCGTCATCGAGTTCGAAACGCTCGAGCAGGCGAAGCGCTACTACCACTCTCCCGAATACCAGGCGGCGAAGAAGAAGCGCGAGGGCGCCGGCCGCGCCGACATCGTCGCGGTCGAGGGGGCCTGAGTCATGCCGAAGGGCTATTGGATCGCCCATGTCGACGTCCAGGATCCCGACGCCTACAAGAACTACGTCTCGGCGAACGGCGTCGCCTTCGCGAAGTTCGGCGGACGCTTCCTCGTGCGCGGCGGCCAGCACGAGACCGTCGAGGGCAAGACGCGCAGCCGCAACGTCGTGATCGAGTTTCCCTCCTACGAGGCGGCGCTCGCCTGCTGGAACTCGCCCGAGTACAAATCCGCCAAGGCGAAGCGCCAGGGCGGGGCGGTCGCCGACATCATCGTGATCGAGGGCTACGACGGGGTGCAGCCGGGATAAGCGAATGGCGAATGGCAAGTAGCGAATAGCAAGATTTTTCGCCGCCCCACTCGCCATTCGCTATTCGCCATTCGCTGCCGTCCGGCTATACCCCGCGCGAACGGGAAAGCTTCCATGGCCGACATGGGCCTTGTGGTGGTCGGCGCGGGCGGGCGCATGGGGCGCATGCTCGTCAAGACCATCTCGGAGACGGAGGGGTGCACGCTCGCCGGCGCGATCGAGCAGCCGGGCTCGATCGCCTTGGGCGAGGACGCCGGCCTCCTCGCCGGCGCCGGCCGGGCGAACCTCGCGATCACCGACGACCCGGGCGCCGCCTTCGCCCATGCCGACGGGGTGCTCGATTTCACCGCGCCTGCCGCGAGCGTCGGCTTTGCCGAAATCGCCGCGAAGACCGGCATCGTGCATGTCGTCGGCACCACCGGCTTGGAGGAAAGCCATTTCGCCAGGTTGCGCGCGGCGGCGGCGCGTGCCCGCATCGTCCAGTCCGGCAACATGTCGCTCGGGGTCAACCTCCTCGCCGCGCTCGTCAGGAAGGTCGCCGCGACCCTTGGCGAGGAGTTCGACATCGAGGTCCTGGAGATGCATCACCGGATGAAGGTCGACGCGCCTTCCGGCACCGCGCTGCTCTTCGGCGAGGCGGCGGCCGCCGGCCGGGCGATCGCGCTGAAGGAGCGGGCGGTGCGCTCCCGCGACGGCCACACCGGCGCGCGCCGCCCCGGCGACATCGGCTTCGCGAGCTTGCGCGGCGGCACGGTCGTCGGCGAGCACTCGGTCATCTTCGCCGGCCCGGTCGAGCGCATCGAGCTTACTCACAAGGCCGAGGACCGCGGCCTCTTCGCCCGCGGCGCGATCCGGGCGGCGCTGTGGGCGCGCGACCAGAAGCCCGGCTACTACACCATGGCCGACGTGCTCGGGCTGTCCGACCTCTAAGCGCCCGGCGATCCTTCTCGCGATCACGGAGACACAATTGGACCGCCTCCTCGTCCTCGTCCGCCATGGCCAAAGCGAGTGGAACCTCAAGAACCTGTTCACGGGCTGGAAAGACCCCGGCCTGACCGCGCTCGGGGTCGAGGAGGCGCGCACCGCCGGCCGCCGCCTCAAGGCGCGCGGGCTCGCCTTCGACGTCGCCTTCACCTCGGCCCTGTCGCGGGCGCAGGAGACGCTCCGTCTCATGCTCGAGGAGATCGGCCGGCCGGACCTGCCGACGCTGCGCAACGAGGCGCTGAATGAGCGCGACTACGGCGACCTTGCCGGCCTCAACAAGGACGACGCCCGAAAGCGTTGGGGCGCCGAGCAGGTGCATCTCTGGCGCCGCTCCTACGACGTCTCGCCGCCGGGCGGCGAGAGCCTCAAGGACACCGTCGCCCGCACGCTGCCCTACTACGTCCAGGAGATCCTGCCGCGGGTGATGCGCGGCGAGCGCGTCCTCGTCGCGGCGCACGGCAACTCGCTGCGGGCGCTCGTCATGGTGCTCGACCGGCTGACGCCGCAGACCATCCCGTCGATGGAACTCGCCACCGGCCTGCCGCTCGTCTATCGTCTCAACGCCGACACGACCGTCGCGGAGAAAGAGGTGCTGGAGGAATGAGCGAGAGCCTGGTGGCGAAGCCGGCTGAGACCGAGTCCGAAGGAGCGAGCGTCCGCATGCTTTCGGCGCGGGACGCACGCCGCGACCGCCTCGCCCTCGCCGAGGTCCTCGTCGACTGCGTCACCGGCGGCGCCTCGGTGAGCTTCATGTGGCCGTTCACGATCGACGACGCCAACGCGTGGTGGGGCGGCGTCATCGAAACCGTCACTGAGGACCGGACGGTGCTCTTCGGCGCCTATCTTGACGACGCGCTCGTCGGCACGGTGCAGCTCGGCCTCGACGTGCCCCCGAACCAGCGTCATCGCGGCGACGTCAGGAAGCTCCTCGTCCATCGCGACGCGCGCGGCCGCGGCATCGGCGCGGCGCTGATGACGGCGCTCGAGACCGAGGCGGTCCGGCGTGGGCTGTCGCTCCTGACGCTCGACACCGCGAGCGGCGCGGCCGAGCGGCTCTACGAGCGCCTCGGCTGGACGAGAGCCGGCGTCATCCCGCGCTACGCGCTCTGGCCCGGCGGGCGCTTCTGCGACACCACGATCTTCTGGAAGGCGCTGCCGTCGACCTCGTGAGCACCGCCGGCGATCGCGGGGATTGACGCGGCGACCGCATCTTCGCCGTTTTCTTGGGACTCCGTGAATGCTTCCTCGGGAGACCCGCTTGACCCCATTCCTGCGCAGCCTCGCCCTTATCCTGGGCTTCCTCGTCGGTAGCGCCGCGCTTGCGGCCGAGGCGGTGTTTCCGCCCGGCTCGCGCATCGGCCTCGAGCCGCTCGCCGGGATGGTGCCGTCGAAGCGCTTCACGGGGTTCGAGGACGCCGGCCAGGGCGTCGCCTTCACCTTCGTCGAGATGCCGTCGGACGCCTACCGCGAGATCGCGTCCGGGCTGACGGCGGAGCGGCTCAAGGACCAGGGCATCGAGCTCAGGACCCGCGAAGAGCTGAAGCTCGGCGACCGGAACGCCGTCCTCGTCGCCGGGGAGCAGAAGCTCGGCGAGCTGACGCTGCGCAAATGGTTCCTCGTCGTCGAGGACCCGTCGCTGACCGCCCTTGTCATCGGCCAGGCGCTGCCCGAGGCGCAGAGCCGGCCGGGCGGGGCGATCAAGGCGGCGCTGACGACGCTTGCCATCCGGCCGCCGCTGGCGATCGAGGATCAGGTCGCGGCGCTGCCCTTCCGGCTCACCGAGCGGGCCGGTTTCCGCCCCGTGCGGGCGATGGCCGGCAACGCGCTCTTCCTGACCGACGGGTCGAAGGACGTGGTCGTCGGCGCCGAGCAGCCGATCGCGATCGTCGCCCAGTCGACGGCGCCGGCGCCGCCGCCGCAGCAGCGCGAGGCCTTCGCGCGCTCGGCGCTGCTCTCGAACGCGATCTTCAGGGATGCGACGATCGAGCGCTCGCAGGGCTTCCGGCAGAAGGGCGCCGAATGGCACGAGATCGTCGCCCGGGCGACCGAGATCGCCTCCGGCGCGCCGGTCGTCGTCACCCAGACCATCCGCTTCGCACCGTCCGGCTATGTGCGCATGCTCGGCGTCGTGAAGGCCGACGCGCGCGAAGCCGTCCTGCCGCGCTTCCGCACGCTCTTCGACGGCGTTGAAGTCGAGTGATCGCGATCAGTCCCGCGCCGGAAACGCGGGAAGCGACCAGCCGCGCAGGAGGGCGAGCGCCCGCAGGGCGAAGGCTGCGGCAAATCCGAGGCCGCCGGCGAGCCCAGGACTCAGTCCGGCGGAATTGGCTAGTGCCACCACGGCTGCGCCGAGCGCCGCCGCCGTGACATAGATTTCCCGCCGCAGCAGCAGCGGCACGGTCCCGGCGAGAAGATCGCGGATGATGCCGCCGAACGTCGCCGTGATGGTCCCCAGCGCGACGGCCGGCAAGGCCGACGCACCGGCCGCAAGGGCACGCTGGGCTCCGATCACGGCAAAGAGGGCGAGGCCGAGGGCGTCGGCCCAGAGGAGAAGGCGGCCCCGCGCGTCGCCCTCGATCCGCGCCACCCGTTCCGGACCGAGCGCGTACGTCGTCCCGGCGACGATGACGCAGATGATGACGTCGCGGGGCTCGGCGACCCAGAACACCGGCCGAACGCCGAGCAGGAGGTCGCGCACCGTGCCGCCGCCGATGCCGGTCGCCGTGGCGAGGAGCGCGAAGCCGAAGGGGTCCATCCCCCGGCGCGCCGCGACGAGCGCGCCGGTCAGGGCGAAAACCGCGACGCCGAGAGCCTCCGCGAGCGACTCGACGGCGCCGAGCACGGCCTTGTCAGGACGTGGCGCCGGCCGATTGGCCTGCCTGCGGGCCGTCGGCGCCGTTGGTTTCCGCCGTCGCCTTGGGGCCGCCCTTGGCGACGCCGACGAGGGCGGGGCGCAGCACCCGGTCGCCGATTACGTAGCCGCTCTGCATGACCTGCACGACGGTGCCGCTCGGAACCGCGGCATCCGGCACCTCGTACATCGCCTGATGCAGGTTGGGGTCGAACTTCTGTCCCTGCGGCTCGAGGCGCTTCACGCCGTGGCGCTCGAGCGCCTTCAGCATGTCGCGCTCCGTCAGCTCGATGCCTTCGATCAGGGTCTTGAAGGCGGGCTCCGCGCCCTCGCGGGCTTCGGCCGGCACGTTGTCGATCGCGCGCTGGAAATTGTCGGCGACCGTCAGCATGTCGCGCGCGAAATTGGCGATGCCGTAGGCGCGTGCGTCGGCGACCTCGCGTTCGGTGCGGCGGCGCATGTTCTCGATGTCGGCAAGCGTGCGCAGGAGCTTGTCCTTCAGATCCGCCTTCTCGGCTTCGAGCGCCGCGAGCGGATCGGGCTGGAAGGCCGCCGCCTCCGGCGCGTCGCCGGGCGCGCCGGGGCCGGCATCGTTCGCGGCCGCGCTCGGAAAAGCGTCGCTCACGGGCGCGGCCTTGGGGTCGATGTCGTCAGGCATGATCATCGGTTCGGGGTTCAGGATTTCGCCTGTGATATCGGCACTTTGGGACTGGGAATCAAGCGCGGCGGGCCGCGCAACCGCGCCGCGAAGGGGCTTTCAGCGCTTGCGATACACCCAGACCCGCGCCGGCGGCAGGTTCAGCCAGACCCGGTTCGATCCGTGCGCCGAGTACTCGCCCGTTTGGGTCGGGATCGGCGGCACCACCGCATAGGTGAACTGGATGAAGGGCGCGCCCGGACGCATGAACGCCTGCGCCTCGGAGAGCAGCTCGAGGCGCTGCTCGAGCGGCTTGTTGAACAACGGCAGGCTCGAGACGATGGCGGCGGCCGGCTCGCCGAGCGCCTCGCCGACGCTGTCGCGAATATCGTAGGCGTCGCCCTGCACGATCGCGGCGCGGGGAAATTTCCGCTTCAGGAGCTTGCAGAATTCCGGGTTGTACTCGACGAGCACGAGCCGGTCCTGCGCGAGGCCGCGGCGCACCAGCGCCTGGGTGACCGGGCCGGTGCCGGGACCGAGCTCGATCACCGGCCCCGGAACGCGCGGATCGACATAGGACGCCATCGTCCGGGCGAGGAGCTTGCTCGACGGCGTCACGGCGCCGGTGACGAGCGGGCGCTCGAGCCAGGAGCGGAGGAAGCGAGCCTCGTCCTCGAAGCGGTCTTTTCCGAGCGGGGCTTTACGCGGCCTCTGGAAGGATTGGAGCACGATCGGGACCTTGGCCGCGAAACTCTAGCGTTGTTGGGCCTCAATCAACGCTAGTCAAGCCCGAGCGATCCTTGGACTGTTCAAAATTGAGACCGGGGCGGCACCGGCTCAGGGCCGGCCGCTGCCGCCGAGGCCGTCGAAGAATTCCCGCACGCGGGAGAAGAAGCCGTCGCTCTCGGGCTGCGTGTCCTTCGAGCTCTCTCGGTCGAACTCCTGCAGCAGCTCGCGCTGCCGCCGGGTCAGGTTCTGGGGCGTCTCGACCACGACCTGGATGTAGAGGTCGCCGAGATTGCGCGAGCGCAGCACCGGCATGCCCTTGGCCTTGAGGCGGAACTGCTTGCCCGACTGCGTGCCTTCCGGGACCTTGACCTTGGCGTCCGAGCCGTCGAGCGTCGGCACGATCACCTCGCCGCCGAGCGACGCCGTGACCATCGAGATCGGCACCCGGCAGAAGAGGTCGGCGGCGTCGCGCTGGAAGAAGGCGTGCGGCTTGATCGACAGGAAGATGTAGAGGTCGCCCGCCGGGCCGCCGCGCAAGCCCGCCTCGCCCTCGCCGGCGAGCCGGATGCGGGTGCCGTCCTCGACGCCGGCCGGCACGTTGACCGACAGCGTCCGCTCGCGGGTGATGCGCCCGGCGCCGCCGCAGCTCGGGCACGGATCGTCGATGACCTCGCCGCGGCCGTGACAGTTGGGGCAGGTGCGCTGGATCGAGAAGAAGCCCTGCGCCGCCCGCACCTGCCCGTAGCCGCCGCAGGTCGGGCATTGCTTCGGCTTCGAGCCGGCCTTGGCGCCGGAGCCGGCGCAGACCTCGCAGGTGACGGAGGTCGGAATCTTGATCGTCGCGCCCTTGCCGTGGAAGGCCTCCTCGAGCGTGATCTCGAGGTTGTAGCGCATGTCGGCGCCGCGCTCGCGCCCGCCCGGCCCGCGCCGCCCGCGCGTCTCGCCGAAGAAATTCTCGAAGATGTCCGACATGAAGTCGGTGAAGTTGGCGTCGAAGCCGTGCTGGCCGGCGCCGCCATTGACGAAGGCCGCGTGCCCGAACCGGTCGTAGGCGGCGCGCTTCTGGCCGTCGGTGAGGACCTGGTAGGCCTCGTTGATTTCCTTGAACTTGATCTCGGCGTCCTTGTCGCCGGGATTGCGGTCCGGATGGCACTGCATCGCGAGCTTGCGGAAGGCGGATTTCATCTCCGCCTCGCCGGCGGTCTTCCCGACGCCCAGGACCTCGTAATAGTCGCGCTTCGACATGATCACGCGTGCATCGATTGTGGGATCGGGGCGGCCATGAAGGTTCGGAGCCGCTCCGGCCCCGCCGCCCGCTCGACCCATTGGATGAATCGGGCGGAGAGCACGAAGGCGTCCTGCCGCGGCGTCGCGCCGGGATCGATGTCGGCAAGGCCCGACTGGGCGATGTCCTGGCTGCAGCCGTTCTCGATGACCCACTCCCGCTCGCCGAGCGAGAAGCTTCGCGGCACGAGCTGCCCGGGCTCGAGCGCGGTTGCCGCCGCTTTCGCGGCAATGAGCAGCGCCGTCGCCTCCCGCGAGGTGACGTCGCGGCTACCGGAGCGCGCCGGCGTCAGGGCCGACGCCCGGAAGGTGATCGGCTTGATCGGGATCGACGCGCGCGGCGCGGCGCCGAACAGATCGCCCTCGACGCTCTGGAAGTATTCGCGCATTCGCAAGCCCCCCACTTCGGCTCGCACCCCTGATAGCGGTTGGGGCGGCTCGTTCGGCCGCCCCATCCGGCTCACGCCCGCTTCTTCTTGTCCTGCTCGTCGACTTCCTGGAAGTCGGCGTCGATGACGTCGTCCTTCTTCGGCCCGCCGGTCGCGCCGGCGCCGCCCTCGGGATGATCGCCGCCGCCCTCGTTTGCGGCCTGCGAGGCGGCGTACATCGCCTCGCCGAGCTTCATCGACGCCTGCATCAGGTCGGTAGTGCGCGACTTGATGACCTCGGCGTCGTCGCCCGCGAGCGCCTGGCGCAACGCCTCGATCGCAGTCTCGATGCCCTGCTTGTCGGCCTCCTGGACCTTGTCGCCGTGCTCCTTGACCGACTTCTCGGTCGCGTGGATCAGCGCCTCGCCGTGGTTCTTCGATTCGACGAGCTCGCGACGCTTCTTGTCCTCGGCGGCGTGCGCCTCCGCGTCCTTGACCATCTTGTCGATGTCGGCCTCGGACAGGCCGCCCGAGGCCTGGATGCGGATCTGCTGCTCCTTCGCGGTCGCCTTGTCCTTCGCCGTGACGTTGACGATGCCGTTGGCGTCGATGTCGAAGGTGACCTCGATCTGCGGCACGCCGCGCGGCGCCGGCGGGATGCCCATCAGGTCGAACTGGCCGAGCAGCTTGTTGTCCGAGGCCATCTCGCGCTCGCCCTGGAAGACCCGGATCGTGACCGCGTTCTGGTTGTCCTCCGCGGTCGAGAAGACCTGGCTCTTCTTCGTCGGGATCGTGGTGTTGCGATCGATGAGCCGCGTGAACACGCCGCCGAGCGTCTCGATGCCGAGCGACAGCGGCGTCACGTCGAGGAGCAGCACGTCCTTGACGTCGCCCTGGAGCACGCCGGCCTGGATCGCGGCGCCGATCGCCACCACCTCGTCCGGATTGACGCCCTTGTGGGGCTCCTTGCCGAAGAAGGTCTTCACCACCTCCTGGACCTTCGGCATGCGGGTCATGCCGCCGACGAGGACGACCTCGTCGATCTCGCCCGCCGAGAGGCCGGCGTCCTTCAACGCCTTGCGGCAGGGCTCGACGGTCTTCTGCACGAGGTCGTCGACGAGGCTCTCGAACTTCGCCCGCGAGAGCTTGATCGTGAGGTGCTTCGGACCGGTCGCGTCGGCCGTGATGTAGGGCAGGTTGATCTCGGTCTGGGTCGCCGAGGAGAGCTCGATCTTCGCCTTCTCGGCCGCCTCCTTGAGGCGCTGCAGCGCGAGCTTGTCCTTCTTGAGGTCGATGCCCTGCTCCTTCTTGAACTCGGAAGCCAGGTACTCGACGAGGCGCATGTCGAAATCCTCGCCGCCGAGGAAGGTGTCGCCGTTCGTCGACTTGACCTCGAAGACGCCGTCGCCGATCTCGAGGATCGACACGTCGAAGGTGCCGCCGCCGAGGTCGTAGACCGCGATCATGCCCGACTTCTTCTTGTCGAGGCCGTAGGCGAGCGCCGCCGCGGTCGGCTCGTTGATGATGCGCATCACCTCGAGGCCGGCGATCTTGCCGGCGTCCTTGGTGGCCTGGCGCTGGGCGTCGTTGAAATAGGCCGGAACCGTGATGACCGCCTGCGTCACCGGCTGGCCGAGATGGGCCTCCGCCGTCTCCTTCATCTTCTGCAGGATGAAGGCGGAGATCTGCGAGGGCGAATACTGCTTGCCGTCGGCCTCGACCCAGGCGTCGTTGTTGCCGCCCTTGATGATCTTGTAGGGGACGAGACCCATGTCCTTCTTGGTCATGGGGTCGTCGAAGGTGCGCCCGATCAGGCGCTTGATGGCAAAGAAGGTGCGCTCCGGATTGGTGACCGCCTGGCGCTTCGCCGGCTGGCCGACGAGGCGCTCGCCTTCATCCGTGAAGGCGACGATCGACGGGGTGGTGCGCGCCCCTTCCGCGTTCTCGATGACCTTCGGCGTTGCGCCTTCCATGACGGCGACGCAGGAGTTGGTCGTACCGAGGTCGATACCGATGACTTTACCCATGGCGGGATCCCTCACTTTCCAAGCAGACCGCCGAGCCCCGAAGCAGCCCGGCCCATGGCGTGGTTTTGACTGATGATGCAGGACCCCGGTCCGGACCGAGAAACCGAAGCCGGGACGGGACCTTGCGACGGCGCTGATATAAGAAGGGGGTGCAAACGCCGCAAGGCGAGGCGGGCCGAACTCCCGCCCGATTTCCCGCGCAATCAGGGCCTGCCCGGACGCCGGTTCGCAAGCCGGGCGCACCCGTGCTACGGGGAAGCGCCCGCGGCACGGTTGACGGGCCCTTAACGGCCCCGGCGTCCTACTGTCGAGCTGACATGAATCTTCGGCGTCTCCCGATTCTCGCTGCTGTCCTCGCGGCCCTTGCCGGCTCGACCGGGGAAGCCGCCGCGCAGGGGTTCTTCGAGCGCCTGTTCGGGCTGCGCCCGGCGCAGCCGTCGTTTCCGCCGCAACCGGTGCCGCAGCGCGGCCCCTTCGGCGCGCCGCCGGGACCGATGCCGGGCGTGCCCGGCGTCGAGGGCGAGCCCGGCGCGCCGGTGGGTCCGATCGCGCCCATGCCGCCGGCGCCGCCGAAGCCGATCGTGCTCAAGGCCCCGAGCGAGGACAGCATCCTCGGCCGCGAGCTCAAGCTCAACGGCAGCGGCGGCAGCCTGCGGATCGAGCGCACCGGACGCGCCGACCTCAAGGCCCAGATCACGCTTGCCGGCTCGAAGATCTCCGACCCGACCGAAACTTGCGCGGTCCAGCTCGGCGACGGCCAGCCGGTCGCGCTGTCGACCGCGGGTCGCGTCGAAGGCCTGCCGCGTTACGAGGCACAGGCGCCCGCCTGCCCGATCCAGTTCGACGTCGTCGACGGCGCCGTCATCGTCAACGCGCCGGCCGAGGCTTGCGTCTTCCAGGAGGCGGATTGCAAGGTCGAGCCGCTCGGGATGTGGGGACCGGACCCGGCTAGCCTTCTGCCGAAGGCGCGCGAGATCGAGGAGGCCCGCGGCACCGCCGACAAGGCGGTGCGCGAGAACTACAAGGCGCTCGCCCACAAGGTCGGGCCGCAATCGATGCGCCCGGTGGTCGCCGAGCAGGCGGCGTTCTCGGCCGACCGCGAGACGCTGTGCCGGTCCTATCGCCGCGAGGGCGCGCACGGCTTCTGCAATGCCCGCTTCACGGAGGGGCGGGCCGTCGTGCTCGCCGCCCGCCTCGGCATCCTGCCGGCGCCCGAGACGACGGCGGCGCAACCCGAGCGGCCGCGGCCGCGCCCGCCGCGCCAGGCGGCGCAGCCGCCGCTGCCGCCGCCGCAGGGCCCCGGCGGGCTGATGGCGAACCCGCCCGGCGCGTTCCGCTGAACCGGCTCCCCGGCGCCCGCCTCAAGCGGCCAGCCGCCCCGCCTCCCACCCGAGGATCGCCTGCTTCCGCGTCAGGCCCCAGTGGTAGCCGGTGAGCGCGCCCGAGCGGCCGAGCACGCGGTGGCAGGGGACGACGAAGGAGATCGGGTTCTTGCCGACGGCGGCGCCGACGGCGCGGGCGGCGGACGGCCGGCCGATGCGCCGCGCGATGTCGGAATAGGTCGTCGCCCGGCCGAGCGGGATGGTGAGCAGCGTCTGCCAGACGCGGACCTCGAAATCGGTCCCGATCAGCACCACCCGCAAGGGCTGCTCGCCGGTCCAGTGCAGAGGATCGAAGACGCGCCGGGCGAGCGGCGCCGTGACATCGCGGTTCTCAACGTATTCGGCCTTCGGCCAGCGCGCCTTCATGTCGGCGAGCGCGGCGGCCCGGTCGCCATGATCGACGAAGCCAAGCCCGGCGATGCCGCGCTCGGTCGCGACGAGGATCGCCTCGCCGAAGGGGGAGGGGTGGTAGCCGAAGTGCAGCGTCAGGCCGGCGCCGCCGCCCTTGTAGTCGCCGGGCGTCATCGCCTCATGGGTGACGAACAGGTCGTGCAGGCGGCCCGGCCCTGAGAGGCCGACCTCGTAGGTGGCGTCGAGCACGCTCGCCGAGGAGGCGAGCAGAGCCTTGGCGTTGTCGAGCGTGATCGCCTGCAGGAAGGCCTTGGGCGAAAGCCCGCACCAGCGCCGGAACAGGTGGTGGACATGCGTCGTCGAGAGGCCGACATGCTCGGCCATGGCTTCGAGCGAGGGCTGGTCGCGCCAGCGCTCCGAGATGAAGGCGATGATGCGCCGCACGCGCTCGTAGTCGCCGGCCGGGCCGTCCGGCAGCTCGAGGGCGGCCGGTTCGATGGTGATGTCGCGGAGCGTGTCGAGCATGGGTCTGTCCTCTTGCCGCGACACTAGCCCGACCCCGCCGGGGGCAACACCCGATTCCTGCCGGCTCGATTACCGTGCTATCCTGGTTCCGCCAATGACCAAGAAGACGGGAAGGGAAAAGGCATCTGACATCCCGAGCTGGGCTGTCGGTCAGAAGGCCGCGCAAGACGAGAGCGGCAAAGAGTTTGCCGATCGCTTGCTCAAGGGGCGCTATGGGGTCGGGAACTATCCGACCGGCCCAGGTTCCGAGCACAGCAAGCTGCAGAAGTATGCCGACCGTGCGAGAAACAGATGACCCTCTTCATCGTGATCCACGAAAACCCCGAAACCGATGACTTCAAGATCATCGGTATATACTCCTCTCGGAAAGGGGCGGAGGCTGGGATCGAGCGGGTGCGCAAACTTCCCGGATTCAGCGCGCTGCCCCAATATTTCAGCATCAACGAGTATGAGCTCGACCAGGATCAATGGCGTCAGGGGTTCGCGACCATTCCGAAGCGTTTCCATGTTGGCCGGTCGTAGCGCGGCTCGCTCGCGACGGCCGAGGACGGTCAGAACATGCGCTAGAATCGGCGGTTCACCTGCACCAAGGCCGAGCCGAGCGCTCGGGCGAAGGACTCGCGTTCGGGCGGCGAGAGCTCGCGGGCGATCGCGACATGCTCGCCGCGAGAGATGAGCCAGAGGCGCTGCAGGCCGAACTCGTCGT
>DAINQO010000004.1:0-1155 GCA_036742625.1 Microvirga sp. | reverse complement strand
GCGACATGCTCGCCGCGAGAGATGAGCCAGAGGCGCTGCAGGCCGAACTCGTCGTCGGTCTCGCGGCCGAGCTTCGTCCACAGCGGATTGAAGCGCCATTCGCGCCGCTCGCCGCGATGGCTGACGCGACGCAGCAGGAGCTCGAACGGGGTCAGCACCACCTGCTCGAAGGAGCGGCCGGAGCGGGCGTTGGCCGAGATGGCGACACAGAGGGCGACGAGCTCGAGGCCGAAGAAGCCTGCGACCGGCCACAGGCCGAGCACCAGGAAGGGGATGCTCGCCGCTGCCCCGGCGAGGCAGCAGAGCGCCATGACGGTGCGAAGGCCGTTGCGGTCGAGCGACCGGTGCGGCTGGATCACCGCCGCGAAGACCGGGCGGTCGGCGAAGTCGAGGGAAGCCTTGCCGCTCTCCATGCGGCGAATATAACGTGCCGATGCCCGCGCGGAAGCCGAACCCAGTCACATCTTCGAAGGTCAAGGCGCTCGCCAAGGCGAAGCTCGAGACGCCACTGACCGCACGGGCAAAGCCGGCGCCCGCGCCGCGCCGGCGAAAGCCGGTCGACCGGGCGACCGTCGCCGAGGTGTTCCGGCGATTCCGCGCCGCAAACCCGGAGCCCAAGGGCGAGCTCGAGCACGTCAATCCCTACACGCTGCTCGTCGCCGTCGTGCTCTCGGCGCAGTCGACGGACGCCGGCGTCAACAGGGCGACGCGCGAGCTCTTCCGCCTCGCCGACACGCCGCAGAAGATGCTGGCGCTCGGCGAGGACGGCGTGCGCGAGCGCATCAAGACGCTGAACTTCCTCAACACCAAGGCCAGGAACGTCGTCGCCCTGTCGCGCCGCCTCGTCGAGGAGCACGGCGGCAAGGTCCCATCCTCGATCGAGGTCCTCCAGACCCTACCTGGAGTCGGGCGCAAGAGCGCGAGCGTCGTCGCCAACATCGCCTTCGGCGAGCCGCGGATCGCCGTCGACACGCATATCTTCCGGGTCGCGAACCGCATCCCGCTGGTCGCGACGGACAATCCGCTCGACACGCAGGAGCAGCTCGAGCGCATCGTGCCCGAGGAGTTCCGGCTCAACGCGCACCACTGGCTGATCCTGCACGGGCGCTACGTCTGCAAGGCGCGCCGCCCGGAGTGCTGGCGCTGCCTGATCCG
>DAINQO010000003.1:0-72187 GCA_036742625.1 Microvirga sp. | reverse complement strand
TCCTCTGGCTCGCCTCCGACGAGGCAAGCTACATCACCGGCGCGGCGCTGATGGCCGACGGCGGGCGCCTGGTGATCTGAACCCAGTGCGGGGTCGTCCCGGAAGCCGCGACGCGGCTATCCGGGACCCACGCCGGCGGAGCCATGGATCCCGGCTCTCCGCTTCGCTCCGGCCGGGATGACCGCTACACATTCTCCGTAGGCGTGCGACGCGCCTCCATGCGTCGGCGCCACTCCGGCGTCTCCACCACCTCCGGATTGACGAGGTTCGCCGGGGTCTCGCCGCGCATGACCGAAAGGACGGCGCGGACATCGGCGGCGCCGTTGCCGGCGAAGCACTCGTCGGTGAAGCAGAGCGCGTGCGGGGTGACGATGACGTTGTCGAGCCGCAGGATCGGCTCGTCGGCCGGCGCCGGCTCGACCTCGAACACGTCGAGCCCGGCCCCGGCGATGCGGCCGGTCGCCAGCGCCTCGTGGAGCGCGCGCTGATCGACGATCGGCCCGCGCGCGGTGTTGATCAGGTAGGCGGTGCGCTTCATGAGGCCAAGCAGGCGGGCGCCGACGAGCCCGCGGGTCTTGTCCCCAAGCGGCACGTTGATCGAGACGACATCGGCCTCGCGGAACAGGGTATCGAGGTCGACGAGATCGGCTCCGAGCGCCCGCGCCTTTGCCGGGTCGATAAAAGGGTCGTGCGCGATGAAGCGCATATCGAGGGGCGCCGCGAGCCGGAGCACCTCCGCCCCGATGTTGCCGACGCCGAGGAGCCCGAGCGTGCGGCCGGTGAGGCCGAGCCCCATGTAGTCGCTGCGCATCGCCCACCCGGCCGGCCCCATCCGGGTGATGCGGTCCTTGGCGAAGAGCCGGCTTGCCAGCGCCAGCATAAGGGTCAGGACCGTCACGGCGACCGGCCGGCGCACCCCGTCCGGCGTGATGACGAGCGCTATGCCGGCCTCGGTGCAGGCCGCGACGTCGACGGTGTCGTAGCCGACGCCGAAGCGGGCGACGACGGCGAGCCGGCCGTCGGCCGGAATGCTGCGCTCGTCGAAGCGCGAGCCGAGCAGGATGAGGGCGTCGAAGCCCTCGAGGTCGGCGGCGCGCATGACGCGGTCGACCGAATGCACGTAGGCGACCTCGCCGCCGGCCTCGGCGAGCGGCGCGAGGTCGACCATCGGATAGGCCGGCGTACCGTCGCTTTTGAGGAAATCGCCGCTCAGCGCGACGCGGAACTTCGCCATGGCTCAGGCCCTCGCCTGCTTCGCTCGGCCGGCGGCCGGCCGGGCGCCGGCCCGGATGGCGTCGAGCCCGCCGCGCACCGCCTCCTGCAGCGCCCACACGTCGCCCGACCAGCACACGAAGTCGAAGCCGCGCGCCGCATGCTCGATGCCGCTCGCGGCATCGGGCACGAGGCGCCCGAGCGCCTTGCCGTGCCGGTGCGCCGCGGCGCCGATGCGCTCGACGGCGTCGGCGAATTTGGGATGCGTGAACTCCCCCGGAATGCCGAGCGACGACGACAGGTCGAAATGCCCGATCCACAGGCCGTCGACGCCCTCGACGGCGGCGATGGCGTCGACATGCTCGACCCCGGAGGCGGTCTCGATGAGCGCGAACAGGCAGGTCCGCTCGTTTGCGGCGGCGAGCCGCTCATGCACCGGGCCGGCGCCCCGGAAATTGTCGTGGGCGATGCCGAGCGCGACGCCGCGGGCGCCGAGCGGCGTGTATTTGAGGTGCGAGACGAGCTCGCGTGCCTCGGCGTCGGTGTCGACCATCGGCACCATGACGGCCTCGGCGCCGATGTCGGCCGCGCGCGCGATGTGGTGGTAGCTCTTCGAGGGCACGCGCACGATCGCCGGCAGCTGCGCCGCCTCGCAGTAGCGTACCGCGCTCTTCACCGTTTCGAAGGAGAAGCCGGAATGCTCCATGTCGATGAAGGCGAAGTCGCAGCCCGCGCCCTTGAGGATGTGGCCGATCCCCGGCGTCGCGAACTCGATGAGGAAATGACCGAGCTTGAGCTCGCGCGACCCACAAAGCCGCTTCAAGGCGTTCGTCATCCCCGCCGTCCTCCAGGCCGCTCCGGCGGCGGGCGCCATTCTCCATGACGAGGAGGAGCCGTAAAGCCCGCCGCGCGCCGCGACGGAAATCGTGTCCGGGTCCTCGCTTGTGCCAGAATTCACCGGTGCTAAGCTTCGGGTCGCGAAGAAGCCGGAAAGGCTCTCGCCTTCCAGGGAGGAAACCAGCATGGCTCAAGTCACTCGCCGCAAGCTTCTGAAACTCTCCGGCGCCGGCGCCGTCGCGGCGAAAGCCGGCGGCATCGCAGCGATCCTCGCGACCGGGCGCGCGCCGGCCTATGCCCAGGCCACGACGGTGCACTGGATCCGCTGGAACGACTTCGTCCCGGCGTCCGACACGCTCCTGCGCCGCGAGCTCCTGCCGGAGTGCGAGAAGGCGACCGGGATCAAGGTCAACCTCGAGACCGTCAACGGCAACGACCTGCAGCCGCGCATCACCTCGGCGATCCAGTCGGGCGCCGGCCCCGACCTGTTCATGCTCTTCAACAACCACCCGCACCTTTACGCCGCGAGCGCCGTCGACCTGTCGGACATCGCCGAAGACATCGGCAAGACGCAGGGCGGTTGGTACAAGGTCTCGTCGGGCAACTGCAACGACGGCAAGAAGTGGCTGTCGATGCCGTTCTGCATCGTCGGCGCGATGAACGCCTACCGCAAATCCTGGTACGATGAGGTCGGCCACACCAAGTATCCCGAGACCTGGGACGAGTACCGGGACGCCGGCAAGAAGCTCAAGGCCAAGGGCCATCCGCTCGGCCAGGCGCTCGGGCATTCCTTCGGCGATCCGCCGACCTTCGCCTATCCGCTGATGTGGTCCTTCGGCGGCAACGAGGTCGACGAGAGCGGCAAGGTGACGATCAACTCCAAGGAGACGATCGAGTCGGTCAAGTTCATGACCGCGATGTGGAAGGAGGCTTTCGACGAGGGCGGCCTCGCCTGGGACGATTCGAGCAACAACCGCGCCTTCCTGTCGGGGACGATCTCCTCCACGCTCAACGGCGCCTCGATCTACATCGAATCGACGCGCAAGCCCGACCAGTACAAGACCGAGAAGGGCGCGGCCCTCAACACCGACATCCTGCACGCGCCGCTGCCCAAGGGGCCGGCCGGCCAGTTCGGGATGCACACCTTCGAGTCGCACCTGATGCCGAGCTACTCGAAGAACCAGAAGGCGGCGAAGGACTTCCTGCGCTGGCTGCACACGCCGGCGAACTACGAGAAGTGGTTCAACTCCCAGAAGGGCTTCGCCACCGGCCCGACGGCCGAGTGGGAGAAGAGCAAGATGTGGGAGGAGAACCCCGTCATGCTGCCGTTCAAGGTCGCCGGCAGGCTCGGCGAGCTGCCCGGCCGCAAGGGGCTGCCCAACCCGAAGGCCGCCGAGGTGCTGTCGAAATACGTCGTCACCGACATGTACGCCAAGGCGATCCAGGGCGGCACCGCCGAGGAGGCGGTCGCCTGGGCCGAGAGCGAGCTGAAGAAGGTCTACGTCTGAGCCTCAAGCAGGGATGAAGCCTCCCGTCGGGCGATGACCGGCGGGAGGCTCTTTCCGGAACCGGTCCCATGACGGTCAGCACCGCCGGCACGATCAGGGCGGCGCCGCAAGCTCCGCGGAGCGTGCCGCGGCGCCGCCTGCTCGAGGACGAGCGCTGGCTCGCCTTCGTGCTGCTCGTGCCGACGATGGTGCTGCTCTGCCTCTTCATCGCCTATCCGTTCGCGCGCGGCATCATCCTGTCGGTGACGGATTCGCGGGTCGGGGTGCCGGGCGCCTTCGTCGGGGCGGCGAATTTCGAGCGCATCTGGAACGACGGCATCTTCCGCCAGGCGGTCTACAACACCTTCCTCTATACGGCCGTGACGACGGTCTTCAAGCTCGGGATCGGTCTCTGGCTGGCGCTCCTCCTCAACCGCCACTTCAAGGGCAAGGCGTTCGTCCGCGCCTTCATCCTCCTGCCCTTCATCATCCCGACGGTGCTCTCGACCTTCGCCTGGAAATGGATGTTCGACCCGACCTTCAGCGTCATCAATTGGGGGCTGTTCCAGCTCGGGCTGATCAAGCGCTCGATCAACTGGCTCGGCGACCCCGACCTCGCGATGTTCTCGATCATGGTCGTCAACGTCTGGCGCGGGGTGCCGTTCTTCGCCATCAGCCTCCTCGCCGGCCTGCAGACCATCAGCCCGGAGCTCAACGAGGCGGCGGCGATCGACGGCGCGCGGCCGTGGCAGCGCTTCTGGCACATCACCTGGCCGCTGCTCCTGCCGGTCACGATGGTCGTGGTGCTGTTCTCGATCATCCAGACCTTCGCCGATTTCCAGATCGTCTACGTCATGACCGGCGGCGGGCCCGCCAATGCGACCCATCTGTTCGCGACCTATGCCTACCAGATCGGCGTCGGCACCGGGCTGCTCAGCCAGGGCGCCGCGATCTCGCTCGCGATGTTCCCGATCCTGTTCCTGGTCGTGATCGTGCAGCTGCTCTACATCCGCCGCGTGGAGACCCGCTGATGATCGAGGGAGCGGCATGGCGGCGCTGGGTCTATTTCCGCCTGCCGCTCGGGTTCCTGGTGCTGTGGCTGCTGTTCCCGTTCTACTGGATGCTGATCACCGCGGTGCGCCCGGACGGCGAGCTCTACCGGCCCTGGAATGCGACGAACTACACGCCGTTCTGGACCACGAACCCGACCTGGGCGCATGTCGAGTACCTGTTCGAGGAGACCATCTTCGGCACGTGGATGTGGAACACGATGCTGATCGCGCTCGCCTCGACGGCGATCTCGCTCGTCTGCGGCGTGCTCGCCGGCTATGCGCTGTCGCGGCTCAAGTTCCCCTTCGCCGGCTCGCTCGGCACCGGCATCTTCATCACCTACCTCGTGCCGCAGACGCTGCTCTTCATCCCGCTCGCCGAGATCATCCGCAACTATCGCCTCGGAGACACGCCCTGGGCCTTGATCCTGACCTACCCGACCTTCCTGATCCCATTCTGCACCTGGCTGATGATGGGCTACTTCAAGGCGATCCCGAAAGAGCTCGAGGAATGCGCCCGCATCGACGGCGCGGCGCGCTGGCAGGCGATGCTCTACATCGTCATCCCGGTGGCGCTGCCGGGCATCCTCTCGGCCGGCATCTTCGCCTTCACGCTGTCGTGGAACGAGTTCATCTACGCCCTCGTGTTCCTGTCCTCGCCCGAGCAGAAGACGGTGCCGGTCGGCGTCGTCTCCGAGCTCATCCGCGGCGACGTGTTCTTCTGGGGGCCGCTGATGGCCGGGGCGCTGCTCGGCTCGATCCCGGTCGCGATCGTCTACTCGTTCTTCGTCGAGCATTACGTCGCCGGGCTCACCGGCTCGGTCAAAGGCTGAGCGGAGCGCCGGCGCGATGGCACAGGTCGTCCTCTCCCAGATCAACAAGTTCTACGACGGCGCCGTCCATGCCGTGAAGGACGTGAACCTCGACATCCGCGACCGCGAGTTCATGGTCTTCGTCGGACCGTCGGGCTGCGGCAAGACCACGACGCTCAGGATGATCGCCGGCCTCGAGGAGATCTCGTCCGGCGACATCAGGATCGGGACGCAGCGCGTGAACGACCTCGCGCCGATGGATCGCGACATCGCGATGGTGTTCCAGAACTACGCGCTCTACCCGCATATGAGCGTCTTCGACAACATGGCCTTCGGCCTCAAGATGCGGAAGTTCGAGAGGGACGAGATCCGCAAGCGCGTGCAGGACGCGGCCGAGATCCTCGGCATCCAGGACCTTCTGAAACGCAAGCCGCGGCAGCTCTCGGGCGGCCAGCGCCAGCGCGTCGCGCTCGGCCGCGCCATCGTGCGCCATCCGCAGGTGTTCCTGTTCGACGAGCCGCTGTCGAACCTCGACGCCAAGCTCAGGGTGCAGATGCGGGTCGAGCTCAAGAAGCTGCACCAGCGCCTCGGCACGACGGCGATCTACGTCACCCACGACCAGGTCGAGGCGATGACGCTCGGCGACCGGGTCGTGGTCATGAAGGACGGGCTGGTGCAGCAGGTCGGCGAGCCGCTCGAGCTCTACAACGCGCCGGCGACGCGGTTCGTCGCCGGCTTCATCGGCTCGCCGGCGATGAACTTCGCCGCCGTGACCGTCACCGAGCGCGGCGGCGGATTGCGGCTTGTGAACGAAGGTCTCGACATCGCGGCGCCGCCGCACGCGGCCGACCGGCTGCGCGCCTATCTCGGCCGCGAGGCGACGCTCGGCATCCGCCCCGAGGACCTGCGCATCGCCGCCGCCGCCGACCCCGCCGATTTCGCTTTCGACGCCCTCGTCGAGGTGGTGGAGAAGCTCGGCTCGGAGATCCTCCTCGACCTCAAGGTCGGCCGCGGCGCCATGGTGGCGGCGGTCGAGCCGACCGTCCGTGCCGTCTACGGCGACAGGCTGCGCATCGCGCTCAACCCCGACCGCCTGCACTTCTTCGACGCCCAGACCGACGCGACGATCTGACGGCTCACGCCGGCGGGCCGAACACCTGCAGCGTCGTCTCGCCGGCCGACAGCCGGCGGTCCCATTCCTCCTCGACCCCCACCTTCGCTTGCGCCGCCTCGAGCCAGGCGGCGGCCTCGGCGCGCGGGATCGCGACGACGCCGTCGTCGTCGGCGAGGATGAGGTCGTGCGGCTCGACCCGGATGCCGCCGCAGACGATCGCGGCGCCGACCGTGCCGCGCTCGATCGAGACCGGGCCGCGGGCGGTGTTGCCGAGCGTGAAGACCGGGAAGTCGGGCCAGGCGGCGATCGGGCCGATGTCGCGCACGGCGCCGTTGACGATCATCCCGGCGGCGCCGTTGCGCCGCGCCGCGCCGCAGAGATGCTCGCCGACGACGGCGCTCTGCAGGCAGCCGCCGGCGTCGATGACGATCACGTCGCCGGCGCGCGCGAGAGCGACCGCATGAAGTGCGGCGCCGATGTCGCCGGGCTCGCACCAGGCGGTGACCGCCGGGCCGACGAGGCGCGGGCCGCCGTGCAGCGGCCGCAAGGGGCGGATGCGCGGGTCGAGCAGGAGCCGGCCCCGGGAAACGTCGGAGGCGATCGTCGTCGGGATCGAGGCCCAGCCCGACAGGACGGCGTCGGGGAGGGGCGGCGGCTCGGGCGGGCGGAACACTTCGGTCGGCATCGCGGGCTCCTCGGGCGGGAAATCTTCAGGCGGCGCCGGCCGCCTGGCGCCGCTCGTCCGCCCACCGCGGCGCGGCAAGGAGGAGCGGCAGGAGGTCGCTCTCGAGCCGGGCGCCTCGGTCGAGCGCCTCGACCGCGGCGGCGATCGCCGCCCGCCTGCTCCGCGGCACCGCGGCGGCGAGCAGCTCGAATTTCGCCCTGAGCTCGTCATCGCCAAGCGGCGCGTCGGCATCGCCGCGCGCCGCGGTCGGAGCCGATTCGAGCACCCCGGCCGTCGTCGAGGGCGATGCGCACCGACGCGATGCGCTCGGCGGGAAAACGGCGCGTGAACTCCGGCCGCTCCGCGACCGTGATGCGCTCGAGCAGGCGCAGGACCCTCTTATCGCGCAGGCCCTCGCCGGCGATGTCCCCGGGACCGAGATGTCCCCGCACGAGCGCGGCGGCGAGCGGGAAGCCGAGCCCGTATTGCGCCTCCTCGGTCGTTGCCGGCGGCCTGGTGCCGAGGCGCGCCGCGGCGTCGAACGTCTCGACCGCGACCGACCTGATGCGCTCGGGATCGAGGCGCGCGCCTCCGGTCAGCGCCGGCGCGGTCAGCGCCAGCGCGGCCTCGATCGCCGGCTGCGCCCAGCGGCAGACCGGCTGCGGCTTGAAATAGAGCTCGAGAATGCGCCAGCGCCGGCCGAGATCCGACCACAGCTCCGCCGCCCCGCCAGCCTCGATCGTGATTGCCGGCGCGCCGGTGAACCCGTCGGCGGCGAGATAAGCGGCCGTCACGCCCGCGAAGGCGCCCCAGCCGGAGCCGTCCTTGACCATGGTCGGGTGGTCGATGCAGCGCATCATCTGGCTGCGCGGCCCGTGATATTCGGCGATGCCGAGGGCATGGCGGGTGGCGTCCGCCGAGAGGCCGAGCAGCCGGGCCGCGACCGCGGCGCAGCCGAGCGCATTCCAGGCGCCCGAGGTGTGGTAGTCCGGCACGCTGGCGTGGAGCGCGATGCCGGCCCGGATCGCGACCTCGTAGCCGAGGACAAGCGCCGCGAGGAGATCGCGTCCGTCGCCGCCGCCTTCCGCATCCGCCACAGCAAGCAGCGCCGGCAGCACGGCGACGCCGGCGTGACCCTTGGTGAGCGGGTGGCCGTCATGGGCGTCGAAGGCGTCGATCGTCGAGGCGCCGGCGAAGGCGGCGCCGGCGGGGCTCGCGCGCCGGCCGTCGAGGAGGATGCGCGCGCCGGCCGCGCTCGTGCCCATGTGGCGGACGGCATGGTCCCGGACGATGCGCGAGAGGTCGGTCTCGACGCCGCTCGCCGCGACGCCGACGAGGTCGAGCACGCAGCGCTTCGCCTGCGCGACGACCGGCCGCGGCAAATCGTCGAAGCCAAGACCGTGAATGAAGGCGAGCGGCGTCACGGCGCGACCTCCGGCTCGGCAAGGAAGCGATCGAGCTCGGCCCGCACGGCGCGCGGATCGGCGTCGCGCATCGTCGGCAGGCGGTCGCGGGCGCGGCGCACGTCGTCGAGCGCGATCTCGGCGAAGATCACCTGCGGCCCCTCGCCCGCCGGCGCGAGCTCGCGCCCGAAGGCGTCGAGGATGCGCGAGCCGCCCCAGAAGGCGAGACCGCCGCGCGCGCCGCAATGGTTCGCCATCACGAGCGGCAGCCCGTAGGTCAGCGCCGTATGGGAGAGGTTCACCGTCCAGCCGGTGCGGTTGTCGAGATCGTCGACGACGTGCAGCGACGACGCGACCGGCACGATCAGCAGGCTCGCACCGCGCAGCGCCGCGAGCCAGGGCAGCGCCGGGTTCCAGGTCTCGGCGCAGATGAGGGTGGCGAGCGACCACGCGCCATGCCGGGCTAGGCCGATGCGCTCGCCCTTGGCGTAATGCCGCCCCTCGGTGAGCCGGCCGTAGGTCGGCAGGTTGAGCTTGCGATGGACGTGCAGCACGCGGCCCTGCGCGACCAGGGCCTGGCTGTTGTGGAAGCGCCCGGCACCAGCGTCCTCGATGAAGCCGAACGAGACGAGCATGCTGCCTGCCGCGTCGGCCAGCGCCTGGAGCTCTGGTGCATCCTGCGATCGGGCGAGACGCGGCAGATCGGGCTCGGAGAGATAATCCGTGAGCGACAGCTCGGGGAAGACGAGGAGGTCGACGCCACCTGCCCGCGCCTCCCGGATCGCCTCGAGATGCAGGACGAGGTTCGCCGCGATGTTGCCCGGCCGGCATTCGATCTGCGCCGCGCCGACGATGAGGCGGGTCATGTCGCTCAGGGTTGTCATTCCGGGGCGACGCAAAGCGTCGAGCCCGGAACCCATAAACGCCAGCGGCGCCGAAGAAGCCGCGACATGGCCACGGCGCACATCCGACGGGAGCGGCGGTTATGGGTTCCGGGCTCGGCCCTGCGGCCTGCCCCGGAATGACAGCGCGTCACACCAGCCCCTGTGCCTTCAGGAATCCGCCCGCGACCTCCTCGACGCTCTTCTTGTCGACGTCGACCGAGGCGTTGAGCTTCGCCATGGTGGCGTCGTCGAGCTTTGCCGACAGCGCGTTCAGGACCTCGGCGAGCTTCGGGTTCTTGTCCAGGACCTCCTTCCGGACCACGGGCGTCATGGCGTAGTTCGGGAAGAACCCTTTGTCGTCCTGGAGGATGACGAAGTTGAAGGCCGGCACGCGCCCGTCGGTCGCGAAGACGAGGCCGACGTCGACCTGCGCGTCGCGCAGCGCCTGGTAGACGAGGCCGGTGTCCATGCGGATCACGTCCTCGCGCGGAAACTCGAAGCCGTAGGCTTCCTGGAGCGGCTTCAGCCCGTCGGCGCGGGCGTAGAACTCGGCGTTGCAGCCGAACTTCTGCTTCTGTCCGCTCTTCTCCTTGGCGGCGAGGTCGGACAGGCTCTTGATCCCCTTCTTGGCGGCATCCTCGGCCCGCATCGCAAGGGCGTAGGTGTTGTTCGCCTTCGAGGGATTGAGCCAGACGAGGCCCTTCGCGGCGTCGAGCTCCTTGACCTTGGCATAGGTCGCGCCGGCGTCGAGCTTGTCCGTCACCTTGTTGAAGTTGATGAGCGAGGTGCCGGTGTATTCCCAATAGACGTCGATCTGGCCGGCTTCCTGCGCCTGGCGCAGCGGCGCCGTGCCGAGCCCGGCGCGCTTGTCGACCGTGAAGCCCTTGGCCTTGAGCAGCTGGCTCGTCATCTCGGCCATGATCTGCTGCTCGGTGAAGTTCTTGCCGCCGACGACGACGTTCTGGGCCGCCGCCGCGGAGGCGCCGAGCGCGAGCGCCGCCCCGGCGAGGAACGTGACGAAAGCCTTGCGAAGCATGGTTCCCTCCCTGTGCTTATGCTTCATCGTAGCGGATTTACGCCCCGCGGCACGAACCAATATTGCGCCGTGCCGACGGCAAAGTCGGTGAGCACCGCGAGCATTGCGGTCGGGATCGCGCCGGCGAGCAGCATGCCGGGCTCGCTCACGTCGATGCCGGTGAAGATCAGCTCGCCGAGGCCGCCGCCGCCGATCAGGAAGGCGAGCGGCGCCGTTCCGACATTGATCGCGAGCGCGGTGCGGATGCCGGCGAGGATGACAAAGGCGGCGTTCGGCACCTCGACCTTCAGGAGGATCTCGAAGCGGGTCATGCCCATGCCGCGCGCCGCCTCGATCAGGTGCGGCGGCACGCTCTCGATGCCGGCGACGGTGTTGAGCACGATCGGCAGGAGGGTCAGGACGAATAGCCCGAAGATGACCGGCGGCCGGCCGAGCCCGAGCACCGTCATGGCGATGGCGAGGATCGCGAGCGTCGGCACGGTGGTGCCGAGATTGACCACCTGGGTGATGGCGCTGGCGTAGCGGCGCACCCCCTGGCGCGTCAGGAAGATCCCGAGCGGCACGCCGACGGCGATCGCGAGCGCTCCCGAGATCGCCACCATCTCCATGTGCTGCTTCGACAGATAGACGATGTCGCCCCAGTACTTCGCCATCGAGGCGAGGACGCCGCGCGCCTGCATCTGGACGCCGAGCGCGAACACGGCGGCGAGGACCGCGATCCGCCAAGCGCGCTCGAGCGCCCCGGCCACGCTCACACGCTCCGCGACGTCGCGGCGAGGCACTGGGTGATGCCGCGCTGGGTGATGTAGCCCTTGTAGAAGCCGTCGTCGTCGATGCAGGCGAGCCAGGTCACGCCATGCGTGAACATGAGCGACACCGCCGTGCGAAGGTCCTCGTTCACGTCGACCATCCCGGGCAGCGGCTCGTGGTTCTCGGCGACGAGGCCCCTCTTGCCCTGGGCGGCGTCGAGCCGCACGACGCCGCGGGCGCGCCCGCGCGGGCCGACCATCACGATCGAGATGTGGCCGTGCTCCTCCATCAGCTTGACGGCGGTGTCGAGCGTGTCCTCGCCGCGCACGCGGGGCGGATCCGGCATCATCGCTTCCGTGACCGTGATCAGACGCAGCCGCTTCAGGGTGCGGTCCGAGCCGACGAAATCGGCCACGAACGCGTCGATCGGCTGCGCCAGCACGTTGTTCGGCGTGTCGTACTGGATGAGCCGGCCGTCGCGGAAGATGGCGATGCGCGAGCCCATCTTCACCGCCTCGTCGATGTCGTGGCTGACGAAGACGACGGTTTTCCTGAGCGCCGCCTGCAGCTTCATGAACTCGTCCTGGATCACCTCGCGGTTGATCGGGTCGATGGCGCCGAAGGGCTCGTCCATGAGCAAGACCGGCGGGTCGGCCGCGAGCGCGCGCACGACGCCGATGCGCTGCTGCTGCCCGCCCGAGAGCTCCTTCGGGTAGCGCTTGAGAAAGATCTTGGGGTCGAGATTGACCATCTCCAGGAGCTCGGCGGCGCGGGCGCGCGACTTGCGCCGCTCCCATTTGAGGAGGTCCGGGACGACGCAGATGTTGTCCTCGACCGTCATGTTCGGGAACAGCCCAATCTGCTGGATGACGTAGCCGATCGAGCGCCTGAGCGTGACCTCGTCGATGCCGTCGGTGTCGCGGCCGTCGAGGAAGATCTTGCCCGAGGAGGGCGGGATCAGGCGGTTGATCATCTTCATCGTCGTGGTCTTGCCGCAGCCGGACGGCCCGAGCAGCACGCAGACCTCGCCCGCGTTGACCTCCATGGTGACGGCGTCGACCGCGGTCGTCTGTCCGAAGACCTTGCTGACGCGGTCGAGGCGGATCATGGCCAACCTCCCGGATCACCGGCCATCACCAACCTCCTCATGCTGAGGTGCGAGGAGCGAAGCGACGAGCCTCGAAGCACGCACACAGTTGACGCGGCACCGGCAGGGGTGCGTCCTTCGAGGCCCGCTTCGCGGGCACCTCAGGATGAGGGGCTTGGGAGGCAGGCCCGGAAAAGCAAGCTTCATAGCCTGGCCATCAAATCCTGAGCCCCGGCGAGGTGAGGAAGCGGCGCACGCCGATCAGCGCGAAATCGGCGACGATCGCCAAGAGGCTGACGGCGATCGCGCCGGTGAGGAGCTGGCGGATGTCGGTCTGGGTGATGCCGCGGGAGATGAAGGTGCCGAGGCCACCGGCGCCGATGTAGGTCGCGATGGCGCCGATCGCGATGCCGAGCACGACCGCGTTGCGCACCCCGTTGATGATGACCGGCAGCGCGAGCGGGATCTCGACCCGGCGCAGCCGCTCGAGCGGCGTCATGCCCATGCCGCGCGCCGCCTCGCGCAGCGCCGGATCGATGTTCATGATGGCCGTGTAGGTGTTGCGGATGATCGGCAGCTGCGAATAGAGGATCAGGGCGATCACCGCCGGCAGATAGCCGATGCCCTGGCCGATCAGCGACAGGACCGGGATGAGAAGCCCGAACAGCGCGATCGAGGGGATCGTCATGATGATCGCGGCGACGTAGAGCACGCGATCGGCCGCGGCCTTGTTCTGCGTGATGAGGATGCCGATCGGCACGCCGGTGACGATCGCGATCGTCACCGCGACGCCGACGATCGAGATGTGCTCGAGCGTCATCCGCCCGATTAGGGGCAGGTTCGCGGCGATGAAGCGGAACGTCTCCATCAACTCCCCCCAAACACCTCTCCCCGCGTGCGGGGAGAGGCGTCACAGGTTTTTCGCGTATTCGCGGTTCTCCTGCCGCAGGCGTGCATCATTGCCGTAGGCGTAATGCTTCGACATGTCGGGCGAGAAGCGGCTCGCCGGCGGGCGCCGCCCGAGGGCCTCGGCGAGCGCCCGGATGTGGTGCGGCCCGGCCCCGCAGCAGACGCCGAGATAGCGCACGTCCACGGCGGCGGCGTCGCGGCCGAACGCGGCGATCTCGTAGCGCGTCACCTGGAACGGGTCGAGCGCGACCGGGAAGGAGCGCCCGTCCGGGATGCAGTGCGCGCACTGCGCATCCTTCTCGGTCAAGGACTCGAAGGTCGGCTCGGCCTCGCTCGTCCGGTACGGCACCGGCAGCGCCGCGACGTGGATCTTCACCGCCCGCCGGATTGCATCGACATGCGGCATCATGGTGCGGATTCCACGAATGCAATTAAGCCCCACGACGTCGGCGCCGAGCGCCTCGATGCGCTTCGCCGCTTCGGCCGGCGAAAAGCCGTCGCGCATCTCGCCCTTCTTGTGCAGCGCGAAGGTGACGACCGAGGGCAGCTTCGTCTGCCGGATCACGTCGAGCGCGATCTCGGCCTCGCCCAGCCAGGAGATGGTCTCGGCGATGATGAAGTCGACGCCGGCCTCCATCGCCCAGGCGACCTGCTCCTCGTACATGGCGCGCACCTGGCGCGCCGCCTCCGCGTCGCCGGGCTTGTAGACGTTGGTGTTGCAGATGTTGCCGGCGACGAGCGCGTCGCCCTCGGCCGCGACCTTCTTGGCGATAGCGAGCGCCTGCCGGTTCATCGGCTCGAGGTCGCCCTCGCGGCCGATGAGGCGCAGCTTCTCGCGGTGCGCGTAGTAGGTGAAGGCCTCGATGACGTCGGAGCCGGCGCGCAGGAAGTCGCGGTGCAGGTTCTCGACCTGCTCGGGGAAATCGAGCACGACTTCCGGGACATAGGCGCCGGCCTGGAGATAGCCGCGGCGCTCGAGCTCGAACAGATACCCCTCGGCGCAGATCACCGGCCCGTCGGCGAGCCGTTCGAGCAGACCCTTCTTCGCCATCCTCGTCCTCCTGCCGCTATCGCGGCTTCTCGTTTGCCATATCGTGCGCCGCGCCTGCGGCAGCGATCAAGAGCGCATCCGCATCCCATCGGGGTCGAACACCGGCTCTTCGAGCCGGCGCGCGCGCCGGCCCTCGCCCATGATCTCGATCGAGAAACCGTCGAGCGCCGGGGCGACCTCGTTGCGGACGTAGCCCATCGCAAGCGAGACGCCGTGGGTGTGGGCGTAGCCGCCGGAGGTGACCCAGCCGACGGTCTTGCCCTGGTGCAGGATCGGCTCGTCGCCGGAGGCGTCGGCGTCCGCCGCATCGACCTCGAAGCTCACGAGCCGGTAGGTGCCGCCGCTCTCGCGCTCGCGCAGCGCCGCCTCGGAGCCGACGAACGCGCCCTTGTTCAGCGCGACGAAGCGGTCGAGGCCGGCCTCGGTCGCGGTGTAGATCGGGCGGTACTCGCGCGCCCAGGTGCCGTAGCCCTTGGCAAGGCGCAGCGAATGCAAGGCGCGCGAGCCGAAGTGTTTCAGGCCGAACGCCGCGCCGGCGTCGACGAGGGTCCGGTACAGCGCGCGCTGATGCTCCGGCTTGACCCAGATCTCGTAGCCGAGATCGCCGGTGAAGCTGATCCGGCCGACGAGCGCCGGCACGAGCCCGACCTCCATGCGGCGGATGGCGAGAAGCGGGAAGGCGGCGTGCGAGACATCCTCGTGCACGACCTCGGCCAGGACCTCGCGCGCCCGGGGTCCCGCGATCGAGAGCCCGACGAGGTCTGTGCCGTAGGCCCGGATCGCGGCGCCCTCCGGCAAAAAGCGCTCGAACCAGCGCATGTGGTAGGCCTCGGCGATGCCGGAGCCGATGACGAAGAAGCGCCCGTCCGAGAGCCGCGCCACCGTGAAATCGCCGAGTAGCCGGCCGTTCTCGCCGAGCATCGGCGAAAGGGTGATGCGGCCCTCCTTCGGAAGGCGGTTCGCGAGGATGCGGTCGAGGAATTCCTCGGCCTTCGGACCGGTGACGTCGTATTTGGCGTAGGTCGAGATCTCCATCAGCCCGACGCCCTCGCGCACAGCCCGGCACTCGGGCGCGACCGCCGCGAAGGCGTTGTTGCGGCGGAAGCTCCAGTGCTCGCCCCGCTCTTCGCCATCGGCCGCATACCACAGCGGGTATTCGAGCCCGTAGGCCGCCCCGAACAGGGCGCCTTCCCGACCGAGCGTCTCGTAGAGAGGGGTCGTCCTCAGCGGGCGCCCGGCCGGCAGCTCCTCGCCGGGGAAGCGGACGCGGAATCTCCGCGAGTAGTTCTCGCGCACCTTGGCGTTCGTATAGGCCATGGTGGTCCAGTCGCCGTAGCGGGCGATGTCCATGCCCCAGATGTCGGCGCCCGGATCGCCCTCGATCATCCAGTTCGACAGCGACAGGCCGACGCCGCCGCCCTGGGACAAGCCGGCCATGACGCCGCAGGCGACCCAGTAGTTCTTGAGGCCGCGCACCGGCCCGACGAGCGGGTTGCCGTCCGGCGTGAAGGTGAAGGGGCCGTTGACGACGCGCCGGATGCCGGCGCGCCCGAGCGCCGGGAAATGCTCGAAGCCGACCTCGAGGCTCGGCGCGATGCGCTCGAGGTCGTTCTCGAGCAGCTCGTGGCCGAATTCCCAGGGCGTCTGCCGCTCCGACCACGGCACGCCGGCGCGCTCGTAGGTGCCGATCAGCATGCCGCCGCGGCCCTCCTGGCGCATGTAGATCTCGCCGTCGAAATCGATGATGTGCAGCATCTCCTTTTCGGAGGCCGCAACCTCGGGCACGTCCTCGGTGATCAGGTACTGGTGCTCCATCGCGAGCACCGGCAGCTCGAGCCCGGCCATGCGGCCGACCTCGCGCGCCCACAACCCGCCGGCATTGACGATATGCTCGGCGACGATCGTGCCCTTGTCGGTGACGACGTCCCAGGAGCCGTCGGGCCGCGGCTTCGTCTCGACGACGCGGGTGTGCCGGTAGACCTCGGCGCCCTGGATGCGCGCCGCCTTGGCGTACGCGTGGGTGACGCCGGACGGGTCGACATGGCCTTCGAGCGTGTTGTAGAGCGCGCCGACAAAGTGGCGCTTGTCCATGAGCGGGAATAGCCGCGCCGCCTCCTCGACCGAGACCATCTCCATGTCGAGGCCGAGGTACTTCGCCCGCGATACCATCATCTTCAAAAAATCGTGCCGCTCGGGCGTGCAGGCGAGCATCAGCCCGGCGGTGATGTGGATGCCGCAGGACTGGCCGGAGATCGCCTCGATCTCCTTGTACAGGTTGATGGTGTAGGCCTGGAGCTTGGCGACGTTCGGATCGCCGTTGACCGTGTGCATGCCGCCGGCCGCGTGCCAGGTCGAGCCGGAGGTGAGCTCCGAGCGCTCGATCAGCACGACATCGCGCCAGCCGGCCTTCGTCAGGTGATAGAGCACGCTCGCGCCGACGACGCCCCCTCCGATGACCACGACGCGGGCATGGGTCTTCATCGGCAGGGGCTTCCTCGAAATCGCGACGGCGCGCCAGTTGTCGAAGATGTCGCCGGCGCTCTCTTGCCTTGGAGCGACAGAAATTTGCCGCGCGCTCAGCCCTTCACGGCGAAGCGGCGCTCGAGCGTCGCGGTGAGGCGGGCGATCGGGTAGCAATAGGAAAAGAACATCAGGAGCAGCATCAGGTACATCGGCATGAAGAGCTCGGTGCGTCCCTCCGCGACGAGCGCCGCGCGGGTCAGGCTGACGCCGTCCTGCACGCCGACGATCGAGATCAGGCTCGTCGCCATGGTCAGGATGGCATAGAGGTTCATCCACGGCGGGATCATGCGCTTTGCGGCCTGCGGCAGGATGATCCGCCACAGCGTCTGGCGGCGGCTGAAGGCGAGCGCCTCGGCCGATTCCCATTGCCCGAGCGGGATCGACTGCACGCCGCCGCGCACGATCTCGGCGACGTTCGCCATCACCGGCAGCGACAGCCCGATGACCGATTTGAGCCACCCGGGCAGCGCCACGCGGAGGCCGAGGAGCTGCACCTCGAAGGGCAGGAGCAGCATGGCGTAGAACAGGAGCACGAGCCACGGCGCGTTGCGGAAGAACTGGGTGATCGCCCAGGCGAGCCGGCGCAGGGCGGGCGAAAGCGAGACCTGCGCCAGCCCGAGCGCCGTTCCCATGATCGTCCCGAGCGCCATCGCGAGCACGCTGACGAGGAGGTTGAAGAGGAAGCCCGACAGGATCAGCGGCGCCCACTTTGCCATCGTGGCGAGGGTCTCGATCACGGCGTGTAGCCCGGGATGCGCAGCGCGCGCTCGAG
The DNA here is from genome assembly GCA_036742625.1 of Microvirga sp. Classification (GTDB taxonomy): domain Bacteria; phylum Pseudomonadota; class Alphaproteobacteria; order Rhizobiales; family Beijerinckiaceae; genus JAJKJG01. Next base: position 54,597 of record DAINQO010000003.1, on the reverse strand, counting down.
GCGGCCGAGCGCAAACACCAGCGCCGCGACGTAGAGGATGTAGGAGACGAGAAGCACGTTCATCATCTCGCGCACGTTCAGGACCTCGGACCAGATCTGGGCCGAGGCGTAGAGCAGCTCCGGTACTGCGATCGCGTAGGCGAGCGTCGTCGTCTTGACGAGGTTGACGAGGTTGTTGCCGAGCGCCGGCAGCGCGATGCGAAGCGCGAGCGGCATCACGACGTGCCGATACGTGGCAAGCCGCGAATAGCCGAGCGCCTCCGCAGCTTCGCGCGTCGTCGCCGGCACGGCCTCGATTCCGGAGCGGAAGATCTCGACGTTGAAGGCGCCGGCAAACAGCGAGAAGGAGACGATCGCCCAGCCGACGCCGGAGAGAAACGAGCCGCCGCCGGTGAACGAGCCGAGGGCGGTGCCGACGCCGAAGTAGAAAAACAGCAGCTGGACTAGCGGCGGCGTGTTGCGGAAGAGCTGGACATAGCCCTGCACCACGGCGCGGATGACGCCCGAGCGCACCCCCTGCAGCCAGGCGCCGAACATGCCGATGATGATGCTCAGGACGATGCAGAACACCGAGATGTAGAGGGTCGTCCACAGACCGAGGAGGAAGCGATCGCGGTCGTAGGCGTCGTAGAAGATCGAGAAGTTCAGCCCGTGGGCGTCGTTGAGCCAGCGGAAGAACTCGGCAACGGCCATCGACACCCGCCCTCCGCCGTCCTCATCCTGAGGTGCGAGCCCCCGGGTCCGGCCTTCGGCCGGCCCGAGGACAGGCTCCGCGAGCCTCGAAGGACGTACGCTGCCTCGACCGCGCCCCGCCGCCGGTGCGTGCTTCGAGGCTCGCCTTCGGCTCGCACCTCAGCATGAGGAGGTTTGGGGCGTGGTTACGAGCGAACTGTCTCAGCTCGAGCCCTTCAGCTTGTCGTGCATCTCCTGCAGGAACGGGCTCGGCTTCATGCCCCACTTCTTCTCGAGCTCGATCAGCGTGCCCTTGCGGTGCCACTCGGTGCTGATCTCCTTCATGAGCTTGCCGAGAGGCCCTTCCATGTCCTCGAGGCGGATGCCGATCGCCCAGGGCTGCGGGTCCTCGCTCTTCAGCGGCATCTCGAAGTTCGCCCATTTCGGGTCGCCGGCCGACAGCGTCGAGATGAACAGCGTGTCGTCGAAGAGGAAGGCGACGCAGTTGCCGGCCTGGAGCGCGCTGAACGCCTCAGGGACCGCCGGGAAGACCACGAGCTCGGGCCCATAGAGCTGCGAGACGCGGCGGTTGTAGTAGGCGCCTTGCACGGCGCAGACCTTCTTGCCCTTGAGGTCGCTCCATTCCTTGAGCGCCGCCGATTTCGGCGCCATGACGTTCGTGGCGCCGGCGTAGTAGTTCGGCTCGACCATGCCGATGACCTTGCGCCGCTCCGGGGTGTCGCCCATGGTCGCGATGACCAGATCGAGGCGGCCGTTCTTCAGGAACTCCATCCGGGTCACCGCGGTGACCGGCACGAGCTCGGTCTTGACGCCGAGACGCTGGGCGACATCGTTCGCGAGATCGATCTCGAAGCCGACGATCTTGCCGGTCGGGTCGAGATAGCCCCAGGGCTTGTAGTCCTGCTTCACGCCGACGACGATGACGCCGGCCTGCTTCACCTTGGCGACGGTGTCCTGCGCCGCCGCCGGCAGCGCGGCGGCGAGCGCCGCAAGCCCGGCCAGCATCGTGATCGCGCGTTTCATCGTGAACCTCCCCTGCCGGCCTTCTTGCCTGGCGCCGGATCATCGCCGGCATCATGCCGGGGTTTTTGCCCGCAGGCGACACCCTTGTGACTTGGCGCGGCTCTCGCCGAGAGCGCGACCGAGCCCGCGGCGCGTCCCAACCGCTCGGCGCGCGGCGAAAAGCCGAAGCGCGCCCGGTAGCTGCGCGAGAAATGGCTCGCGCTGACGAAGCCGCAGGCGACCGCGACGTCGAGCACCGGCATCGTCGTCTGGCGCAGGAGCGCCTGCGCCCGGTCGAGCCGCACGCGCAGGTAATGCTCGCCGATCGTCAAGCCGAGATGGGCCTGGAAGAGCCGCTCGAGCTGGCGCGGCGAGATGCCGGCGAGATCGGCGAGCGCCGTGCGCGAGGCGGGCTCCTCGATCGCGCCCTCCATGCGCTCGAGCACCCGCAGGAGGCGCGGATGCGTCACGCCGAAGCGCTCGCGCAGGGTCATTCGCTGCGGCCCGCTGCCGAGCCGCACCTGCGAATGCAGGAACCAGTCGCTTACCGCGGAAGCGAGGCGGTGGCCGTGGTCGGCCTCGATCAGCGCATGCATCATGTCGAGCGCCGCGATGCCGCCGGCGCAGGTCAGCCGCTCGCGGTCGATCTCATACAAGGTGTTCGAGACGGCAAGGTCCGGGAACTCCTCGGCGAGCGCCGGAATGTGCTCCCAATGGAGGGTGAAGCGGTAGCCGGCGAGAAGCCCGGCGCGGGCGAGGAGGTAAGGTCCGCCCGAGACGCCACCGATCCTGACCCCGGCCCGCGCTAGCGCGCGGAGCCAGGTCAGCGTCGCCTCGTCCTCGAACAGCGCCGGGTTGCCGCCGGCGCAGACGAGGAGGAGGTCGAGCTTCACCTTGTCGCCGATACGGTGCTCGCAGAGAATCGTGGCGCCGTTCGAAGCCTGCACGGGCTCGCCGTCGATCGAGAAGTGCCGCCAGCCATAGAGCTCCCGGTAGGCGAGCCGGTTCGCGGCGCGCAGCGGCTCGACGGCGGAGGCATAGGCCATCAGCGAAAAGCCCGGCACCAGCAGGATGCCGATCGTCGGCACCGCCTTCTGAACCGCGCGGCGGCGGGTGATGTCGTCGGCTGGCAAGCGCGTGTCGCTCCGGGGCGTGAAATCCGATCCTCGTTCGGCGACTGCTAAAGCATGATCCCGAAAAGTGGCGACCGGTTTTCGGAAAAGATCATGCTCAAACAAACAGGTAGAGCGGGATGGCGACTCGAAGAGAAGTCATCCCGCTCTAGCCTCGACACGCTCGGCGCGCCGGTCAAGGCCGGTGCCGCAACCTCGGTGAGCCGACCACTCCCATGCGCTATTCGGCGTTCGCCATCGTCCGGGAGGCGCTGCGGGGAAACCGGCACTGGGCGCCGGTGTGGCGCGATCCGGCGCCGAAGCCGTCCTACGACGCCGTCATCATCGGCGGCGGCGGGCATGGGCTCGCGACCGCCTATTACCTGGCGAAGGAGCACGGCATCGCCAATGTCGCGGTGCTGGAGAAGGGCTATCTCGGCTCCGGCAATGTCGGGCGCAACACCACCATCGTCCGCTCGAACTACCTCCTGCCCGGCAACGTGCCGTTCTACGAGTGGTCGATGAAGCTGTGGGAGGGGCTCGAGCAGGACATCAACTACAACGCCATGGTGAGCCAGCGCGGCGTCCTCAACCTCTATCACTCGGACGCCCAGCGCGACGCCTTCGCCCGGCGCGGCAATGCCATGCGCCTGCACGGCGTCGACGCCGAGCTTCTCGACCGCGACGAGGTGCGGGCGATGGCGCCCTTCCTCGATTTCGACAACGGCCGCTTCCCGATCCGCGGCGGGCTCCTGCAGCGCCGCGGCGGCACGGTGCGGCACGACGCCGTCGCCTGGGGCTATGCCCGCGCCGCCGACCGGCGCGGCGTCGATCTCATCCAGAACTGCGAGGTGACCGGGCTTTCGATCGACGGCGGGCGCGTCGTCGGCGTCGAGACGACGCGCGGGCCGATCCGGGCCGGCAAGGTCGGCATGGCGGTCGCCGGCAACTCCTCGCGCGTCGCGGCGCTCGCCGGCATGCGGCTGCCGATCGAGAGCCACGTCCTGCAGGCCTTCGTCTCGGAGGCGGTGAAGCCCGTGATCGACACCGTCGTGACCTTCGGGGCCGGCCATTTCTACATCAGCCAGTCCGACAAGGGCGGGCTCGTCTTCGGCGGCGACATCGACGGCTACAACTCCTACGCCTGGCGCGGCAACCTCCCCATCATCGAGGACGTGATGGAATGCGCCATGGCGGTCTGGCCCGGGCTCGGACGCTTGCGCGTGCTGCGCCACTGGGGCGGGCTCATGGACATGTCGATGGACGGCTCGCCCATCATCGACCGCACGCCCGTCGACGGCCTCTATCTCAATGCCGGCTGGTGCTACGGCGGCTTCAAGGCGACGCCGGCATCGGGCTGGTGCTTCGCGCATCTCATCGCCACGGGTGCGCCGCATCCCGTCGCCGGGTCTTTTCGGCTCGACCGCTTCGCGACCGGCGCCGTCATCGACGAGAAGGGCGCGGGCGCCCAGCCGAACCTGCACTGAAGCGCGCGATGCGGATCCCCTGCCCCCACTGCGGCGAGCGCGACGTCCAGGAGTTCTCGTATCTCGGCGACGCCTCGCTCATGCGCCGTGACGAAGCGCAGGCTTCCGCGGAGGCGATGCACGATTACGTCTATCGGCGCGACAACCCGGCCGGCCCGCATCGCGAGCTCTGGTATCACGCCGCCGGCTGCCATGCCTGGCTTATCGTGACGCGCGACACGCGCACGCACGCGATCGAGCGCGCCGAGCCGGCGCGGAACACGAGGCTGGCCCGAAGATCGCGCACTACTGCGAAGGCCGGGTGATGGGCGCCGACCCGCCCGAGAAAACGCACCGGCTCACCTCTGACGGGCTCGTCGATCGCGCGCGGCCGCTGCGCTTTTCCTTCGACGGCCGCGTCATGACCGGCTTCGCCGGCGATACGCTCGCCTCGGCGCTTCTTGCCAACGGCGTGCGCCTCGTCGGGCGCTCTTTCAAGTATCACCGCCCGCGCGGCATCCTCTCGGCCGGTCCCGAGGAGCCGAACGCGCTCGTCGAGCTGCGCGCCGGCGCCCGGCGCGAGCCGAACACGCGCGCGACCGGGATCGAGCTCTATGACGGCCTCGAGGCGCTAAGCCAGAACCGCTGGCCCTCGCTCGCCTTCGACCTCTCAGCCGTCAATTCCTGGTTCGCGCCGTTCATCAAGGCCGGCTTCTACTACAAGACCTTCATGTGGCCGCCTTCCCTGTGGGAGAAGCTCTACGAGCCGCTGATCCGCCGCGCCGCCGGGCTCGGCCGCGCCGCCGCCGCCGACGACCCGGATCATTACGAGAAAGCCTTCGCCTTCTGCGACGTGCTGGTGATCGGCTCAGGCCCGGCCGGGCTGTCGGCGGCGCTCGCGGCCGGTCGCGCCGGCGCTCGCGTCATCCTGTGCGAGGAAGATTTCGCGCTCGGTGGCCGCCTCCTCTCGGAGCGGCAGGAGATCGAGGGCGTTGAGGGACACGCCTGGGCAGCGCGCGCCGTCGCCGAGCTCGAGAGCCTGCCGGAGGTGCGGGTCATGCGCCGCACGAGCGTGTTCGGCGCCTATGACCACGGCACCTACGGCGCGGTCGAGCGCGTCTCGGACCATCTCGCGGCGCCGCCCGAGCATGAGCCGCGCCAGCGCGCCTGGCGCATCGTCGCGAAGCGCACGGTCGTGGCCGCGGGCGCGATCGAGCGGCCGATGGTGTTCGCCGGCAACGACCGTCCCGGGGTGATGCTCGCCGGCGCCGTTCGCACCTATCTCAACCGCTTCGCCGTCGCGCCGGGGCGCCGCGCGGTCGTCTGCACGAGCGGCGACGACGCTTGGCGCACGGTCACCCATCTCGCCCGCGCCGGCGTCGAGGTTGCGGCCGTGGTCGAGTCCCGCGCCGCCGTCGACGAGGCCGTGGCGGCGCAGGCAAAGGGCGCGCGCGTCATGCTCGGCGCCGAAGTCGTCGGAACGCGGGGCTTCCGGTCGCTCGCGGCCGTCGCGGTGCGCGACGCGGCCGGACGCGTCGAGCGCATCGCCTGCGACCTCCTCGCCATGTCCAACGGCTGGAACCCGACCGTCCACCTCACCTGCCATCTCGGCGGCAAGCCGGCCTGGGACGAGACGATCGCGGCTTTCGTGCCGAGCGCGCTGCCGCCCGGCATGGCGGTCGCCGGCGCGGCCTCGGGCCGGCTCACGCTCGCCGACGCGCTTGCGGACGGGGCGCGCCTCGGCGGCGAGGCGGCGGCCGCCTGCGGCTTCGAGGCGCCGCCGGCGCCCGCGCTTTCGGCGGCGCCGGAGCAGAGCACATCGGCGCCGCTCTGGAAGGCGCCGGTCAAACCCGGCAAGGCGTTCGTCGACCTCCAGAACGACGTCACCGCGGCCGACGTGACGCTCGCCCATCGCGAGGGCTTCCGCCCGGTCGAGCACCTGAAGCGCTACACCACCCTCGGCATGGCGACCGACCAGGGCAAGACCTCGAACCTGCCGGGCCTCGCGATGATGGCGGCGCTCACCGGAACGACGATCCCGGAGGTCGGCACGACGGTCTTTCGTCCGCCCTACACGCCGGTGGCGATCGGCGCGCTCGCCGGGCATCATCGCGGCAGGGAGTTCCGGCCGACGCGCCTCACCCCGGCTCACGCATGGGCGGACGAGCAGGTCGCGGTCTTCGTCGAAGCCGGCGCCTGGCTGCGGGCGCAGTATTTTCCCCACGCGGGCGAGCGCGACTGGCTTTCGACCGTGAACCGCGAGGTCGCGACGGTGCGCGCCGCCGTCGGCGTCTGCGACGTGTCGACGCTCGGCAAGATCGATATCCAGGGCGCCGACGCGGCCGAGTTCCTGGAGCGCGTCTACGTCAACGGCTGGAAATCGCTCGCCGTCGGGCGCGCCCGCTACGGGCTGATGCTGCGCGAGGACGGCTTCGTCATGGACGACGGCACCACCTCGCGCCTCGGCGAGGCGCATTTCCTCATGACCACGACGACCGCGAACGCCGCGAAAGTGATGCAGCATCTCGAGTTCTGTCATCAGGTTCTGTGGCCCGAGCTCGACCTCGCGATGGTCTCGGTCAGCGAACAATGGGCGCAGTTCTCGATCGCCGGCCCGCGCTCGCGCGACGTGCTGCGGGCCGTCGTCGATTCGGCGCACGACCTCTCGAACGACGCCTTCCCGCACCTCGCGGCCGGTGCCGTCAGCGTCGGCGGCGGCATCCCGGCGCGGCTGTTCCGGATCTCGTTCTCGGGCGAGCTCGCCTATGAGCTCGCGGTGCCGGCGGCCTATGGCGAGGCCGCGATCCGCGCCCTCATGGCGGCGGGCGCCCCGTTCGGCATCGCGCCCTACGGCACCGAGGCGCTGTCGGTGCTGCGGATCGAGAAGGGGCACGTCGCCGGAGCCGAGCTCAACGGCCAGACCACGGCGCGCGACCTCGGCCTTCAACGCATGATGTCGACGAAGAAGGACTTCATCGGCCGTGCGATGGCCGAGCGCCCGGCGCTTCTCGACCCCGACCGTCCGATGCTGGCGGGCTTCAAGCCGGTCGACCGCGCCGAGCGGCTGCGCGCCGGCGCCCATTTCGTGCCGCTCGGCGCGCCGGCGGCGGCCGAATACGACGAGGGCCACATGACCTCGGTCGCGTTCTCGCCGACGCTCGGGTATTGGATCGGCCTCGGCCTTCTCCGCCGCGGGCCGGAACGGGTGGGCGAGCGCGTGCGGGCGTTCGACCCTGTGCGCGGCGGCGACGTCGCGGTCGAGATTTGCAGCCCGTCCTTCGTCGACGCGGCGGGAGAGCGGTTCCGTGGCTGAGCCGCCCGCATCGACGGCCGGGTGGCCGCGGCAAAGCGCCTGGGCCGGCCTCCTGCCGGCCGGGCGCACCGGCTGCGCGGTCGGGCCGCCCGGCGTGACGGCGAGCCCCCGCGACCATCTCGGGCTCGCAACTGTGATCGCGCGGAACGGCGCGCTTGCGGAGCTCGCGCGGCTGCTGTCGACCTCCTATGGCATCGACCTGCCGGCCCGCCCGGTCGTCGCGAGCGGCGGCGCCTTGTCCCTCGTCTGGGCCGGGCCGGAGCAGTGGCTCGCGGTTTCCCATGACTGGGGCATCGCCCGCCGCCTTGCCGAGGAGCTCGCCGGCCTGGCGTCGGTCGCGGACCAGAGCGACGGCCGGGCGGTGCTGCGCATCGGCGGGCCGCGCGCCCGTGCGGCGCTGGCGAAGGGCTGCCCGCTCGACCTGCATCCGCGCGCTTTCGGGCCCGGCGACACGGCCGTGACCGCGATCGCGCATGTCGGCGTGCAGCTGTGGCAGCTCGACGACGCGCCGATCTACGAGCTTGCGGTTCCGCGCAGCATGGCGAAGAGCTTCTGGACATGGCTCTCCGCCTCCGCGGCGGAGTTCGGGCTTGCCGTCGCCGGCGAGGCACCCTGACATTCGCAAAGGAGTTCCGCATGCGGCTTTTCTCCGCCACCCTCGCGACCGAGACCAACACCTTCTCGCCGCTTCCGACGAGTCTTGCGGCCTATGAGGAGGCGGTCTTCCTGCGGCCGGGCGAGCATCCCGACGATGCGCCGCGGATGTGCACGGCGCCGCTGTTCGTGGCGCGCCGGAGCGCCGCGGCCGAGGGCTTCACCCTCATCGAGGGCAGCTGCTTTGCGGCAAGCCCCGCCGGCACCACCAACGGCCGCGATTACGAGCTCATGCGTGACGAGATCCTGGCGCAGCTCCAAGCCGCGATGCCGCTCGACGGCGTGCTCCTCGGCCTGCACGGCGCGATGATCGCGCACGGCTACGACGACGTCGAAGGCGACATCATCGAGCGCGTGCGCGCGATCGTCGGGCCGGGCTGCACGATCGGCGTCGAGCTCGACCCGCACTGCCACATGACCTTGAAGCGCGTGCGGCTCGCCGACGTCATCGTCTGCTACAAGGAGTTTCCGCACACCGACGTCGTCGAGCGCGCCGAGGACCTGCTCGAGCTCGTGCTGGGCACGCTGCGGGGCAAGATCAAGCCGGTGATGTCGCTCTACGACTGCCGGCAGATCAGCAGCTATCCGACGACGCTGCCGCTGATGCGCGCCTTCGTCGACCGCATCAAGGCGATGGAGGGCCGCGACGGCATTCTCTCGATCTCGATCGTGCACTGCTTCCCGTATGCCGACGTGCCGGAGCTTACGAGCCGCGTGCTCGTCGTGACCGACAACGACAAGGCGAAGGCCGACGCGCTCGCGAACCAGCTCGGGGAGGAGCTCGTCTCGATGCGCGGCAAGACCATGCCGGAATTCTTCGGGGTCGAAGACGGCGTCGCCGCAGCCTTGGCGTTCGATGGCCGGCCGGTGGTGCTCGCCGAGCCGGCGGACAACGCCGGCGGCGGCGCGCCGTCCGACAACACCGCGATCCTGCGTCACCTGATCGAGCGCAGGGTCGAGGAGGCCGCGCTCGGCCCGATCTGGGATCCGATCGCGGTCCGCCTGTGCTTCGACGCCGGGATGGGTACGACATTCCCGCTGCGCTTCGGCGGCAAGACCGCGCCGTCCTCCGGGCTGCCGGTCGATGCCCTTGTCGAGGTCGTGGGGCTTGCCCGCGACTGCTGGCAGAGCTTCGGCCCGACGCGGGTGCCGCTCGGCGACTGCGCCGCGGTGCGCGTCGGCGGCGTCGAGGCGGTGCTGATCACCAAGCGCACGCAGGCGCTCGGCCTCGAGCTCTTCACCAATCTCGGCATCGATCCGCGCTCACGGCGGCTCGTGGTGGTGAAGTCGACGAACCATTTCATGGGGGCGTACGGGCCGATCGCCAAGAAGGTGATCTATGTCGAGTCCGGCGGCCCGCTCACCCGGGATTACCGCAAGATTCCCTACACCAGGGTCGACCGGCCGATCTGGCCGCTCGACGAGGCGACGAGCCCGGGGCTGATCTTCTGACGCGGCGTGGCGGTCAATAGCCGCCGTCCGGAATGTCGATCAGCGGAAAGGCGCTGAGGACGTGCGGCGTGACGACTGGCTCCGCCGGGCAGACATAGGAACCGTCGAGATCGGCAAAGCCGGCGGCGCCGAGAAGGCCGAGGCAGGCGAAGACTTCCGCCTCGAGAAGCTCCAGCACCCGGGCGACGCCTTCCTCCCCCGCCGCCGCGAGCCCGTAGCAGTAGAGGCGCCCGATGCCGACGAGATCGGCGCCGAGCGCGATCGCCTTGACGATGTCGCTGCCGCGGCAGAAACCGCCGTCGACGATGATCCGCGCCCGCCCGGCGACCGCGGCGACGATCTCCGGCAGGAAATCGAGCGCGCCGCGGCCATGATCGAGCTGCCGGCCGCCATGGTTCGAGACATAGACCGCGGTGACGCCGTGCTCGCAGGCGAGCGCCGCGTCCTCGGCGGTGGCGATCCCTTTCAGGATCAGCGGCACGTCGTGCTTGTCCCTGAAGCGCTTCACGTGATTCCAGTTGAGCGCCGCCTGGAATTCCATGCCGCCGGCGCGCTCGCGCCAGGGCTTGGCGAAGCGCTTGGCGATATCGCGCTCGCGGCGGCTGTAGATCGCCGTATCGACGGTCAGGCAAAAGGCGTCGTAGCCGGCGTCGAGCGCGCGCCGGACATGGTCGTCGACGAAGGCGTCGTCGCCGCGCACGTAGAGCTGGAAGACCTTCGGGCCGCTCGCCGCCGCCGCGACCGTCTCGAGCGGGATCTTGGTGACCGAGCTCAGGAAGAACGGCACCCCAAACCGCGACGCCGCCCGCGCCACCTGGACCTCGCCCTCTTGTCCGATCGACTCGAGGCCGCCGACGGGCGCGAGCACGACCGGCAGCCTGATCGCGCGGTCGAAGAAGCGGCCGGAGGCGTCGAGCGTCGAGACGTCGCGGAGCACGCGCGGGCGGAACGCGATGCGGTCGATGGCGAGCCGGTTGCGCCTCACCGTCGTCTCGGTCTCGGTGCCGCCGACGATATAGTCCCAGATGTTGCGGTCGGCTTTTCGGTAGGCCGCCTTGACGATCTCGTGCAGCGTCAGGAAGCTCTGATCGGCTTCGCTCGCCGCTGCGGCCGCCGTCTTGCGCATGTCGGCTCTCTTGCTCAAAGCGCCGGGACCATAGCTCGCGCTCCCTGCGGCGCGCAAACGCGGCTGGCGTCTCGCGCCGGGCAGCCTAAGCTGCCGCCCGGAACGCTATCGAGGAGAACGTGTCTTATGAGCGAGGATCTGTTCGAGACGGGCCTGGAGATCCGCCGCGCGGTGCTCGGCCGCGACTACGTCGACGGCGCGATCGCCGCCGCCGACGATTTCAACCGCCCCATGCAGGAGCTCGTCACCGAATATTGCTGGGGCAAGATCTGGGGGCGGCCGGGCCTCGACCGCCGCACCCGCAGCTTCCTCAACCTCGCCATGATCACGGCGCTGAACCGTCCGCACGAGCTCAAGCTCCACGTCAAGGGCGCGATCCGCAACGGCGTCTCGAAGGCGGAGATCGCCGAAGTGTTCCTGCAGGCCGCAGTTTATTGCGGCGTGCCGGCGGCGATCGACAGCTTCCGCGTCGCCCGCGAGGCGTTCAAGGAGATGGATGGGGAGGGCGCATGACGCCGCCGATCCGGCCGCCCGCCGCCGTCGCCTTCATCGGCCTCGGCAACATGGGCGTGCCGATGGCGGCGCGCCTCATCGAGGCCGGATACAAGGTGACGGGCTGCGACGCGGCGTCGGCGGCACGCGAGCGCTTCGCCGCGATCGCCGGCGCGACGAGCGTCGCGGACGTCGAGGCGGCGGTGGCGGGCATGCCCGTCGTCATCACCATGCTCCCGGACGGCAAGGCCGTCGCCGCCGTCGTGGCGGCGATGCGCCCGCACCTCGCGCCGGGCGCGATCGTCATCGACATGAGCTCGTCCGATCCGGTCGGCACGCGCGCCCTCGGCGCCGAGCTCGCGGCTGCCGCCATCCGTCTCATCGACGCGCCGGTCTCGGGCGGCGTCAAGCGCGCGGTCGACGGCTCGCTCGCGATCATGGCGGGCGGCGAGGCGGCGGCGATCGATGCCGTCGAGCCGGTCCTTTCGCCGATGGGAAGGGTCGTCTTCCGCACCGGCCCGCTCGGCTCCGGCCACGCCATGAAGGCGCTCAACAACTACGTCTCGGGCGCCGGCTTCGTCGCCGCGATCGAGGCGCTGCGCGTCGGGGAAGCCTTCGGCCTCGACCCCGCGGTGATGACCGACGTGCTCAACGCCTCGACCGGCCGCAACAACTCGACCGAGACCAAGGTCAAGCAGCTCGTCCTCTCCGAGAGCTACGCCTCCGGATTCTCGCTCGGCCTCATGGCGAAGGACATCCGCACCGCCGAGCGCCTTGCCGCCGCGATCGGGATCGAGGCGCGCCTCGCCGAGCGCTGCGCCGCCTTGTGGGACGAGGCCGCGGCGGCGCTCGGCCCGTCGGCCGACCACACCGAGATCGCGCGCCACCTGAGGGGCCGGTGATGCGCCAAGACGAGGTCGGGGCGGACGATCTGAAAGCCGTGGCGATCCAGCTCTGGGCATCCGGGCAGGGCGGCGCCGGCGTGGCCTTCAACACCCACGTGCTGGCGTTCTTCCGCAAGCATCTCGCCGACCGCCGTTGATGCCGCCGGATCTCGACATCCGCCCCATGTCCCGCGCCGAGCTCGACCTCGCCATCGAATGGGCGGCCGAGGAAGGATGGAACCCGGGCGTTGCCGACGCCCAATGCTTCCACGCCGCCGACCCGCAGGGTTTCCTGATGGCGTTCCGCGACGGCGCGCCCGTCGCCAGCATCTCGGTCGTGCGCTACGAGGCGGCGTTCGCGTTCCTCGGCTTCTACATCGTCAGGCCGCCCTTTCGGGGACGCGGCTACGGCCTTCGGCTGTGGCAGGCCGGGATGGCGCGCCTCGAAGGCCGAACGGTCGGGCTCGACGGTGTCGTCGCGCAACAGGCGAACTACGCGCGCTCCGGCTTCGTCTTGGCGCACCGCAATATCCGCTTCGGCGGCGATGTGCGGGTCGAGGCCCCTTCAGATGCGCGGCTCGTCGCCGTCGACGATGACCTCGTTCCGGCGGTGCTGGCTTTCGACCGCCGGTTCTTCCCGGCGGCGCGCGAGAGCTTCCTTCGGTGCTGGCTGCGCCCGGACCGGCGCTCGGCGCTGGCGCTCGTCGAGAACGGTCGGGTCCAAGGCTGCGGCGTCATTCGCGACGGCCGGACCGGCCGCAAGATCGGGCCGCTCTTCGCCGCGAGCGAAGGCGACGCCGATGTGCTGTTCCGGGCGCTGGCGAGCACCGCCGGCGGCGGCCTCGTGTTCCTCGATGTGCCGGAGCCGAACCAGTCGGCCCTCGGCCTCGCCGCTCGCTATGGCCTGACTCCGGCGTTCGAAACCGCGCGGATGTATCGCGGCGCCGCCCCGGCGCTGCCGCTGGACCGGATCTACGGCATCACCAGCTTCGAGCTGGGCTGAGAGCCGGCCGTCTCAGCCGGCTTTGCGGCTTGCCGGGCGGGCCTTCTTGGCGGATTTCGGGGCCCGCTCGGCGCTCGTCTTCGAGGCCGCCTTCTTGCTCGCGGCGGGCGGCTCGGCGGCAATGCTCTTGCGCAGGGCGTCCATGAGGTTGACGACGTTCGACGGCCGCGGCGCCTCCGGCGCCGCGACGGGCCTGCCGGTCTCCTTCGATTTGACGAGCTCGATCATCGCGTTCTCGTAGCGGTCTTCGAACTTCGCCGGCTCGAAATCCGCCGATTTCGTCTCGATGATATGGCCGGCGAGATCGCGCATCTCCTTTGGGATATTGAGCTCCGGGATGTCCTCGAAATAGGGTTGCTCGCTCCGCACCTCGTAGGGGTAGCGCAGCATCGTCGCCATGATGCCCTTGCCGAGCGGCTCGAGCAGCACCATCCGCTCGCGGCGGGAGATCACGACGCGCGCGATCCCGGCCTTGCCCTTCTCCTTCATGGCGTCGCGGATGACCGCGAACGCCTCCTGCGCGACCTTGTCGTCGGGCGCGATGTAGTACGGCGCCTCGAGATAGCGCTTGTCGACCTGCTCGACCGGGACGAAGCTCTCGATGTCGATCGTGTGCGTGCTCTCGATCTTGATCGCATCGAGCTCCTCGTCCTCGATGAAGACGTAGGCGTTCTTGCCGACCTCATAGCCCTTGACGCGGTCCTCGGCGTCGACCGTCTCGCCGGTCGCCGGGTCGATGTATTGCTGCTTGACGCGGTTTCCGGTCGCCCGGTTGAGGGTGTTGAAGCGGACCCGCGATGACGTGCTCGTCGCTGGATAGAGCGCCACGGCGCACGAGACGAGGGACAGCTTCAGGTATCCCTTCCAGTTGGCGCGGGCAGCCATCGCATACTCCTGAACCCGATTGCGAGGCCGAGACAGTCGTTTCGGCCACGCTTCGAGTCAAGGAGCATGCCAGGGATTCGTGAACGACTTCCTTTGTGGCCGGCTACGGCCGGCCGTCGACTCCGCGCGTCGAGGCGAATACGTCTGGGCCATTCCTCGCGGGCCGCCGATTCGAACGTTGCGATGAGCTCCGAAAGCTTCTGCCTTTGCGTCGTCGGGCGGCTGCATGGAGTGACGCGCCCGCGCCTCGCCGGGCTCGTGACGGCGGCCGGCGGCCGCCTCGTCCGCGCCGGGAGCCGCAAGGCGACCGTCGTCTGCCTCGCCCACAGCACGGCGCCCGAGCGTCTGAGCCGGGGAGCGGAGGTCGGGCTGCCGGCAACGGTGCCGGCCGGCTGCCGCGTCGTGAGCGAGCTGTCGCTGCGGCGCCTCATCGGCCTCGCCCCGCCGCTGCCGAGCGAGCACTGGACGCTGGCCGCCACAGACGTCGCGCGCCAGGCCCGGCTGTCGCCCGACGTCGTGCGCTGTCTCGCGCTCTATGACGTGCTCGAGCCGTCGGACGACGCTTACGGCTATCGCGACCTCCTCGCGGCGCGCGAGGTCGGCCGGCTCCTCGGCGCCGGGCACCCGCTCGGCGTCGTGGTCGAGGCCGCGATCGCGCTGCGCCGCAGCGGACGGAGCCTGTCCGACACGAGGCTTCACGAGGCGCCCTGGGGCGAGATGCTGCAGGAGGTCGCCGGCCGCCTCGGGCGGCTCGACGGCCAGTTCACGCTGCCGCTCGGAGAAAGCTTCGCGAGCGTCGACGCGCTGTTCGAGCGCGCCGAGGAGCTCGAATGCGCCGGCGACCTCGCCGAGGCGGAGCGGCTCTATCGCATCGCCGCGAAGATGGATCGCAGCGACCCGGTCCTGCCCTTCAATCTCGGCAACGTGCTCGACGCCCAGGGTCGGGCGACGGATGCGGCGCTCGCCTACCAGCAGGCCGTGATGCGTGATCCGGGCTTCGCGGAGGCCTGGCTCAACCTCGGTCTCCTGAAGGAGAGCGCCGAGGATATGAAGGGGGCGGCGGCGTGCTACGGCCGGGCGGTCGAGGCCCGGCCCGACTACGCGGACGCGCTCTTCAACCTCGCCCTCGTCTTGACCCGGCGCGAGGATCATTCCGCCGCGCTGCCGTTCTGGGACCGCTTCCTGGCGCTGAAGCCGAGCGGCAAGGAGGCCCAGCAGGCCCGGCGCCTGATGACGCTCTGCCGCATGCACCTGAAGCCTTCCGCGAACGCGGCCCCGGCGCGGTAGCCCGCGCAACCCCAAAGGCTGCCATGACCCTCGTCCTCTATTTCCATCCCCTCTCGTCCTTTTGCCAGAAGGCGCTCATCGCCTTGTACGAGAACGGCACGCCTTTCGAGCCGCGGATCGTCGACCTCTCCGACGAGGCGTCCCGGGCGGCGCTCCTGCGGCTCTGGCCGATCGGCAAATTCCCGGTGCTGCGCGACGAAGCGAGGGATCGGCTCATCCCGGAGTCGAGCGTCATCATCGAGTACCTCGACCAGCACTATCCGGGCCCGGCGCCGCTCGTGCCGGCGGACCCGGAGCTCGCGCTCAAGACCCGCCTCGCCGACCGCTTCTATGACCTCTACGTGCATGAGCCGATGCAGAAGATCGTCGGCGACCGGCTTCGGCCGGCGGGCAAGCGGGACGCCTTCGGCGTCGCGCAGGCAAAGGCGCGGCTTCAAACCGCCTACGCCATGATCGGCGCCGAGATGGCGAGGCAGATGTGGGCCGCGGGCGAGACCTTCACCGCGGCCGACTGCGCCGCCGCGCCGGCCCTGTTCTATGCGCGGCTCGTGCTGCCGTTTGGCGACGCGCACCCGAACCTCGCCCGCTACTTCGCACGCCTGATGGATCGTCCGTCCTTCGCGCGGGCGGTCGCGGAGGCGAAGCCCTATTTCGGGCTCTTCCCGCAGAAGGATGCCGCCGCTTGACGCGAGCGGAGCGTCCGGCTATTGAACCGCTAGGTTAATCAACCAGGCAGTTCAATAAGGGATGGCGGCCGATCACCTCAGCACCACGCTTGCGGCGCTCGCCGACCCGACGCGTCGCGCCCTGCTCGCGCGGCTTGCGCTTGGCGAGACCTCGGTGACGACCCTCGCCGAGCCCTTCGCGATGAGCCTCACCGCCGTCTCGAAGCACCTCAAGGTGCTCGAGCGCGCGGGGTTGATCGTGCGCGGCCGCGAAGCGCAGTGGCGGCCGTGCCGCCTCGAGCCCGGCCCGCTTCGCGAGGTCGACGACTGGCTCGGGCGCTACCGCCGATACTGGGACGAGAGCCTCGACCGCCTCGACGCGTACCTGCAAGAGCTGCAGGCGACGCCGGAGCGTGCCGGCAAGCGCAAGAGAGACGGCAAACGCCGCTGATCGGGTTTCGCCGAGCGAGCAACACGGGAGCCAGCCATGCAGAAGATCACCCCGTTCCTGTGGTTCGACGGCAAGGCCGAAGAGGCGGCGAATTTCTATGTCTCGATCTTCAAGAACGCCAAGATCCTGAGCGTGAGCCGCTACGGCGACGCCGGCCCGGCGCCGAAGGGCACGGTCATGACCGTCGCGTTCGAGCTTGATGGGCAGAAATTCGTGGCGCTGAACGGCGGCCCGCAATTCACCTTCTCGCCGGCGACGTCCTTTGTCGTGAACTGCGAGACGCAGGCCGAGGTGGACGAATTCTGGGCGAAGCTTTCCGACGGCGGCACGACGCAAGGCTGTGGCTGGCTGACCGACAAGTTCGGCCTCACCTGGCAGATCATCCCGACGGTCCTGCCCGAGCTCCTGACCCATCAGGACCCGGCGAAGGCGAGCCGCGTCATGAAGGCCATGATGCAGATGGTGAAGATCGACATCGAGGCTCTCAGGCGAGCCTCGCGCGACGAGCAGGCGCTGGCCGGCGCGCCCTCAATTTAGCCGACCCTGAAAGACCACGCAGCCAAAGGAGCCCGCGATGCGACTGAACCCGTACCTGTTCTTCAACGGCAATTGCGAGGAGGCGTTTAACGTCTACGCCAAGCTCCTCGGCGGCAAGATCGAGATGATGATGGCCCACAAGGGCTCGCCGGCCGAGGCGCACGTCGCGCCGGAATGGGGCGACAAGATCATGCATGCGCGGCTCAGCCTCGGCGACCAGGTGCTCATGGCCTCGGACGCCCCGCCGGACCGGGCGGACGGCGCGATGAAGGGCTTCTCGGTCAGCCTCAACGTCGACAGCGCGGCGGAAGCCGAGCGCATCTTCGAGGCGCTCGCGCAAGGCGGGACGGTGAAGATGCCGATCCAGCAGACCTTCTGGGCAATCCGGTTCGGCATGCTCGTCGACCGCTTCGGCACGCCGTGGATGATCAATTGCGAGCAGCCGGCCTGAGCGCCCGGTCCGGGACCGCCGGGTCCCGCCAAGAAGGAGAAGACCAGTGGACCAAACGAGCAGCCCCGCCACAGCCGAGTTCGTCATCACGCGCGTGTTCGATGCGCCGCGCGAGCTCGTGTGGAAGGCGTTCACCGACCCCGAGCGCATGCGTCAGTGGTGGGGGCCGAAAGGCTTCTCGGTGATCGCCTCCAAGATGGATCTTCGCCCGGGCGGCACCTATCACTACGGCATGCGGGCGCCCGACGGCACGCCGATGTGGGGCAGGTTCGTCTACCGCGAGATCGCCGCGCCGGAGCGGATCGTGCTCGTCAATTCCTTCTCCGACGAAGCGGGCGGCGTCACGCGCCACCCAGGCCATGCCGATTGGCCGCTCGAGATGCTCTCGACCTTCACCTTCACCGAGGAAGGCCGCGGTACCAAGCTCACCATCAAGTGGGTGCCGCTGAACCCGACCGAGGCGGAGCGCAAGACCTTCGAGGCCGGGCACGGCTCGATGCGGCAGGGCTGGACCGGCACCCTCGACGGGCTCGCCCAATATCTGGCGAACGCCTGAGCGCGGCGCCGCGAATTCATGTGATGGAGAGCTCGATGAAGACCGTCGCCGTCATCGTCGTGATTCTGCTCGTCGTCGTCGCTGCGATCCTGATCCTCGCGGCTATGAAGCCCGCAACGTTCCGCATCACTCGCGCGACGAGCATCACGGCGCCGCCGGAGAAGATCTTTCCGCTTATCGCCGACTTCCGCGCCTGGAGCGCCTGGTCGCCCTGGGAGAAGATGGATCCGGCGCTGAAGCGAAGCTACAGCGGTCCGGCGAGCGGACAGGGCGCCGTCTACGCGTGGGAAGGCAACAGCAAGGTCGGCAAGGGGCGCATGGAGATCATCGACGCGCCGCCGCCGTCGCGGGTGGCGATCAAGCTCGATTTCCTCAAGCCCTTCGAGGCCCACAACACCGCCGAGTTCACGCTCACGCCGCGCGGCGAAACGACCGACGTGACCTGGGCGATGCACGGCCCGAACCTCTTCATCGGCAAGGTGATGAGCCTGTTCGTCAGCATGGACCGCATGGTCGGCAAGGATTTCGAGACCGGCCTCGCGAACCTCAAGGCGGAAGCGGAACGGTAGACCCGCCGCGCGGGTGGTGAAACGGCGCCCGGGCCGCTAAGGACGGGCGCGACAGGTCCATCACCTCCCGAGGAATCGAGCGATGAGCGGCGCTGCCGCGAGCAGAACCATGCGGGCCGCGGTCGTCACCGGGCCGGGCAAGGTTCGGGTCGACGACGTCGCCCGGCCCGAGCCGGGGCCGGGGCAGGTTCGGCTGCGCCTTGCGGGCTCGGGCGTCTGCGCCTCGAACCTGACGCCCTGGGCCGGGCCCGAATGGATGCGCTTCCCGACCGAGCCCGGCGCGCTCGGGCACGAGGGCTGGGGCGTCATCGACGCCGTCGGCGCCGGCGTCGAGGGCCTTCAGGCCGGGCAACCTGTCGCGGCGCTGTCCTACCACGCCTACGCCGAGTACGACGTCGCCGACGCCGCCGCCGTCGTGCCGCTGCCCGATGCGCTCGCCGGACAGCCATTTCCGGGCGAGCCGCTCGGCTGCGCCATGAACATCTTCCGGCGCAGCGAGATCGCGCCGGGGCAGACCGTCGCGATCGTCGGCATCGGCTTCCTCGGCGCGATCCTGACGCGGCTCGCGAGCGAGGTCGGGGCGCGGGTCATCGCGGTGTCGCGGCGCCCGTTCTCGCTTGAGGTCGCGCGCGCGATGGGCGCTGCCGAGACGATCCCGATGGCCGACCACGAGGGCATCATCGGCGCCGTCAAGGAGATCACCGGCGGTGCGTTCTGCGACCGCGTCATCGAGGCGGTCGGCAAGCAATGGCCGCTCGATCTTTCGGCCGAGCTGACGCGCGAGCGCGGTCGCCTCATCATTGCCGGCTACCACCCGGACGGGCCGCGGCAGGTCAACATGCAGCTCTGGAACTGGCGCGGCCTCGACGTGATCAACGCCCATGAGCGCGACCCGAAGGTCTACATGGCGGGCATCCGCGCCGCCGTCGCCGCCGTGACCTCCGGCCGCCTCGACCCGCGCCCGCTCTACACGCATGTCTATCCGCTCGAACGGCTCGGCGAGGCCCTCGACGCCACCCGCGACCGGCCGGACGGCTTCCTCAAAGCCCTGGTGACGGCCTGATGCCGCGTCCCCGCGTCGGCTTTCTGGGCGTCGGCTGGATCGGCCGCCACCGCATGGAAGCGATCCTCGCGACCGGCGCCGTCGAGGTCGCGGGGATCGCCGACGCTTCGGCCGAGATGGCGGCCGCGGCGGCGACCCTTGCGCCGGGCGCGAGGCTCACCTCGACCCTGGACGAACTCCTCGATCTCGGGCTCGACGCGGTTGTGATCGCAACGCCGAGCGCGCTCCACGCCGCGCAGTCGATCCGGGCGCTCGAATGCGGCGCCGCGGTCTTCTGCCAGAAGCCGCTCGGGCGAACCGCCGCGGAGGTGGGCGCCGCCGTCGATGCGGCGCGAGCCGCCGACCGGCTGTTGTGCGTCGACCTCTCCTATCGCTTCACCGAGGGGATGCGCCGCATCCGCGAGATCGTCCGCGCCGGCGGACTCGGGCGGGTCTATGCGGTCGATCTCGTCTTTCACAACGCCTACGGGCCGGACAAGCCGTGGTTCTACGACCCGGCGCTCGCCGGCGGCGGCTGCGTCATGGATCTCGGCGTGCACCTCGTCGACCTCGCGCTGTGGACGCTCGATTGGCCGGAGGTGGCGGGCGTCTCGGCGCGCCTCTTGGCCGGCGGCGAGCCGCTCGGCCGACGCGTCGACGCGGTCGAGGACTACGGGCTCGCGACCCTCGATCTCGCGACCGGAACGGTGGTGCAGCTCGGTTGCTCGTGGCGCCTGCAGGCCGGGCGCGACGCGATCATCTCGGCGGCATTCTACGGAACCGAAGGCGGGGCGCGGCTCGCGAACGTCGGCGGCTCGTTCTACGACTTCAAGGCCGAGCGTTACCGCGGCACCGCCCGAGAGACGCTGAGCGGGCCGCCGGACGCCTGGGGCGGCCGCGCCGCCGCCGACTTCGCAACGCGGCTTGCCGCGGGCGAGCGCTTCGATGCCGCAGCCGAGCAACTCGTCGACGTCGCCCGCGTGCTCGACCGGATCTACGGGCGATGAAGGTCTGACGTCGCGGCAGCGTCCGGCGAACGCCGCTACCTGGCCTCCCGGCGCGTTCACGGGACCTTAAATGTCGCCACGGAATGATCTTGCGGGTAGCGACCGGGGGATGAAACCATGGTGAGGCGCGCGATCGTGGCGTTGATCGTCCTTTTGGTCCCGGCGCTCGCCGAGGCGCGCGGCGGGCGCGGCTTCTCGATCGGCCTGCGCGGCTCGACCAAGAGCGCCTCGCATGCCACCCGGCCTTCGCCGCCGAGGGTTGGCGCCGGCGTCGGCGTCGTCATTCCGCTGTCGCGCCGCTCGAGCGAGCCCAGCCCGGAAAGAGGCGGCGGCGCGGCACCGCCACGCGTGGTCTCGCCGGCGGCAGCGACTGCCGCTGCGGTCGAGCCCGCTCCGCTGCGGCCGTGGTGCGAAGGCGGGCAGATCGTCGGCGGCTTCTGCGCGCTGAACTGATCCCGACGGCACGGCCGTATCGTCGCGGAGCGCCTTCAATCGCGCAGATGACAGGCGAGGAGCCGCCCATCCGCGCTTGAGGGTTTCAGCGCCGGCTCCTCGACGCGGCAGCGGTCGAACACGAAGGGGCAGCGGGTGTGGAAGCGGCAGCCTGCGGGCGGCTTCATCGGCGAGGGCACGTCGCCTTCGAGCACGATGCGCTCGCGCTTGGCGCGCGGATCGGGCAGCGGCGCCGCCGCGATCAGCGCCTGCGTGTAGGGGTGCTGCGGATCGGCGAAGAGCGCATCCTTGTCCGCGAGCTCGACGATCTGGCCGAGATACATCACCGCGATGCGGTGGCCGATATGCTCGACGACGCCAAGGTCGTGCGAGACGAACAGGTAGGCGAGGCCGAGCTCCTCCTGCAGGTCCATGAGCAGGTTCAACACCTGCGCCTGCACCGAGACGTCGAGCGCCGACACCGGCTCGTCGGCGACGATCACGGCGGGGTTCAGCGCCAGCGCGCGGGCGATGCCGAGGCGCTGGCGCTGGCCGCCGGAGAACTCGAACGGGTAGCGCCGCATCGCGTCGGCGCGCAGGCCGACCTTCTCGAACAGCGCCGCGATCGTCTCTTCCTGCGCCGATCCGCTCGCCTCGGAGTAGTTCTCGAGCGGCTCGCCGACGATCTGCCCGGCCTTGAGGCGCGGGTTGAGGGAGGCGTAGGGGTCCTGGAACACCATCTGGATGCGCCGCCGGAACGGGCGCATCTCGTGCGCCGAGAGCGTCGTGACCTCCTCGCCTTGCAGCCGGATCGAGCCCGCCGTCGGCTCGATGAGGCGCAGCACGAGCTTGCCGACCGTCGACTTGCCGCAGCCCGATTCGCCGACGAGGCAGAGCGTCTCGCCGGGGCCGATCGCAAAGCTCACCCCGTCCACCGCCTTCACCTGCGCGACGGTGCGGCGCAGGAACCCGCGCTGCACCGGGAAGTGCTTCTTGAGGTTTGCGACCTCGAGGACGGGTCCCGCCTCTCCCGGAGGGAGAGGTCGAGTCGCGGCGATGCCGCGACCGGGTGAGGGGAGCGCTGTCATCCGAGAGACCGTAAGTCCTCACCCGGTCGGCTGTCGCCGACTCGGCCTCTCCCTCCGGGAGAGGCGGGCGCCAATACCCCCTCGGCCATCACCTCCTCGGCGAAATGGCACGCTGCGACGTGGCCGCCTGCCACCTGGCGCAGCGGCGGCGCCTCGACGCGACAACGCTCCGCCGCATAGGGACAGCGCGGCGCGAAGGCGCAGCCCACGATCGGCTCGCGCAGGCTCGGCACGATGCCGGGAATCTCGGCCAGGCGCCGCTTGCGGGCGCGCCCGCCGCCGTAGCGCGGGATCGAGGCCATCAGGCCGCGGGTGTAGGGGTGGGCCGGGCGGTCGAACAGCTCGAGGATCGGCGCCTCCTCGATCTTGCGTCCGGCATACATCACGATGACGCGCTGGCAGGTCTCGGCGACGACGCCGAGATCGTGGGTGATGAGGATCACGGCCGCGCCGGTGCGCTCCTTGAGCTCGAGCATCAGCTTGAGGATCTGCGCCTGGATCGTCACGTCGAGCGCCGTCGTCGGCTCGTCGGCGATGAGGAGGCGCGGGTTGCAGGCGAGCGCCATGGCGATCATGACCCGCTGGCGCATGCCGCCGGAGAACTGGTGCGGGTAGTCGTCGAGCCGTCGCTCGCCGTCCGGGATGCGCACGAGGTTCAGCATCGAGACGGCGCGCGCCCGCGCCTCGGCCGGCGAGGCGCCCTCGTGGATGCGCACCGATTCGGCGATCTGGTGGCCGATGGTGAGCACCGGGTTGAGGCTCGTCATCGGCTCCTGGAAGATCATGGCGATGCGGTTGCCGCGGATCGCCCGCATTTCGCTCTCGTCGAGGCCGAGGAGGTCGCGGCCCTCGAAGGCGACGCTGCCGCGGACGGTGCGGCCGAGGCGCGGCGGCAGCAGGCGCATGATCGACAGCGCCGTCACGCTCTTGCCGCAGCCGGATTCGCCGACGATCCCGAGCGTCTCGCCGGCGCCGACGTCGAACGACACGCCGTCGACGGCCCGCGTCGTCCCGTCCTCGGTGAAGAAGGAGGTGGCGAGGTCGCGGACGGCAAGGAGGGGAGTCATGGACCCCTCTCCCGAATGGGAGAGGGGCAGGGGTGAGGGCCCGCGCTTGCCACAGAAAGCACGGTGGAGAGGAAGGCGCCGCCGCAGTGTCGACGGCTCCCTCGACGCGGCGAGAGCGGACCCCTCACCCCTGCCCCTCTCCCTCCGGGAGAGGGATCACATCGGTGCCTCATCACATCCTCCTCGCGAGGCGCGGGTCGAGCCGGTCGCGCAGGCCGTCGCCGAGGAGGTTCACCGCCAGCACGACGACGGCGAGCGCGATGCCGGGGGCGAAGATCGTCCACGGCGCGCGCGACAGGAACAGCCGCGACTGGGCGATCATGTTGCCCCAGGTCGGAATCTCGGGCGGGGTGCCGGCGCCGAGAAAGGACAGCGCCGCCTCGATCAGGATCGCCGAGGCGCAGATATAGGTCGCCTGCACGATCAGCGGCGGCACCGTCGTCGGCACGATGTGGCGCAGGAGGATCTTCCACACCGGCGTGCCGCCGGCGATCGCCGCCTCGACATAGGGCGCCTCGCGCACCGAGAGCACGACCGAGCGCACGAGGCGGACGACGCGCGGCACCTCCGGGATGGTGATCGCGACGATGACCGTCATGACGCTCGCCCGGGTCAGCGCCACGAGCGCGATCGCAAGCAGGATCGCCGGGATCGCCATGAGCCCGTCCATGAGCCGCATGACGACGGCGTCGACGCGGCGGAAATAGCCCGAGAGGAGCCCGATCGCGAGGCCGAGCACGACCGAGAACGCCGCGACGGACAGTCCGACGAAGAGCGAAACGCGCGCCCCGTAGACGGTGCGCGAATAGACGTCGCGGCCGAGATTGTCGGTGCCGAGCCAGTTCACCGCCGAGGGCACGCGCAGCCGCTCCGCCGGCCGCATGGTGAGCGCGTCGCCGGCGACGAGCGGCGCCGCGACGGCGAGGAGCGCGATCAGGCTGAGGATCACGCCGCCGGCAAACAGCGTCGGGTTGCGGCGGATGAAGCGGGCAAACGAGGCGCGCCGGCGCGCCGGCGCGTGCGCCCCAGCCACCGCACCGGTGACGGCGGTCGCCATCAATAGCGGATCCTCGGATCGAGGAAGGTGTAGGTGAGGTCGACCATGAGGTTGACGACGACGTAGACGCCCGAGAACAAGAGGATCACGCCCTGGATGATCGGGTAGTCGCGCTTCGAGATCGCGTCGACGACGAGGCGGCCGACGCCGGGGATGTTGAACACCGTCTCGGTGATGACGACGCCGCCGATGAGGAGCGCGACGCCGATGCCGATCACCGTCACGATCGGCACGCCGGCGTTCTTGAGCGCGTGCTTCAAGAGCATCGGCCGCGTCGCGACGCCCTTCGCCTTCGCGGTGCGGATGTAGTCCTCGGCCAAGACGTCGAGCATGGCGGTGCGGGTGATGCGCGCGATCAGCGCCACATAGGCGAGGCCGAGCGCGATCGAGGGCAGGACGAGACGCTCGATCCAGGGCCCGAAGCCGTCGGCGATCGGGGCGTAGCCCTGCACCGGCAGCCAGCGCAGCGTGATCGCGAAGAGATAGATCAGCATGTAGCCGACGACGAACACCGGCACCGAAAAGCCGAGCACCGACACGACCATGAGCGAGCGGTCGATCCAGCTTCCCTGCCGCCAGGCCGCGAGCACGCCGAAGCTGACCGCAAGCGTCACGGCGACGACGAGGGTCGTCAGCGCGAGCGACAGCGTCGGCTCGATGCGCTGGCCGACGAGCTTCATCACCGGCTCGTTCGAGAAGATCGAGATGCCGAGATCGCCCTGCACCACGGCGGCGGACCAGCGCAGGAACTGCACCGGCAGCGGATCGTCGAGGCCGAGGCGCTGGCGGATGCCGGCGATCTGCTCGGGGCTCGCGTTGTCGCCGGCGATGATCGCCGCCGGATCGCCGGGCGAGAGATGCAGCAGCATGAACACGAACACGCCGACGATCGCCATGACGACGACGGTCGAGGCAAGCCGCCGGGCGATGTAGCCGAGCATCAGCGTCGGCCCTCCCCTGAAAGGGGAGGGTGGGCCGAGCGCAGCGAGGACCGGGTGGGGGAGAGTTCGAGGCAGGACTCTCCCCCACCCCCACCCCCTCCCCTTGCAGGGGAGGGGCGCTGACGCAGGCGCCTCACCCCGCCTTCTCCATGTTCCAGAAGGGCACGATCTCGGGCATGCCGATGACGCCGGTGACGGTCTTGCGCCAGGCGGAGCCGCGGAAGAACTGGCCGAGATAGAGGTGGTGGACGTAATCCCAGGCGTTCGCCTGCAGCTCGCGGGCGATGCGCTTCCTGTCGTCGAGCCCCTCGGCCGCGGCCCACTCGTCGCGCAGCTTCTCCTGGCGGTCGTTCGTCGGCCAGCCGAACCAGGCCTTGTCGCCGTTCGCGGCGTGCCCTGAGAAGTTGATCGGGTTCGAGAACGCCTCGCCGGTCGCCGTCGTCGAGAAGATGTTCCAGCCGCCCTCGGCCGGCGGCTTCTTGACGGCGCGGCGGTTGAGCACCGCGCCCCAGTCGCTCGCCGCGAGGTCGACGGTGACGCCCGCCTCGCGCAGCCATTGCGCCATGAACAGGCCGGCCGGATTGGCGAAGTAGTGATCGGTCGCCTGGAGGATCACCACCGGGCGGCCGTCATAGCCGGATTTCTTGAAGAGCTCCTTCGCCTTGGCGAGGTTCGGCCCGGCTTTGAACCACTCGGTGTTGGCGTCGTTCTCCATCGGCGTGCCGCAGGCGAAATAGGCGCCGCATTTCTGCCAGTACTTCGACTCGCCGAAGATCGCCCGCATGACGTCGGCCTGGTTGACGAGGTGCTGCATGCCGCGCCTCGCCTCGACGTTGTCGAACGGCGGATGCAGGAAGTTCATGCGCATGAAGCCGATATGGCCGGTCTTGTTCAGCACCCGGACGGTGAGGTTCGGGTCCTTCTCGAGCTCGGGCACGAGGTCCTGCGGCGGCACCTCGAAGAAGTCGATCTCGCCGTTCTGCAGCGCCGCGAGCGAAGTCTGCTCGTCGCCGATGTTCTCGAAGATGGCGCGGTCGATCTTCACCACCTTGCCGCCGGCAAGCCCCGAGGCGGGCTCGGGGCGCGGCACGTAGTTCGGATTCTTGTCGTAGACGTAGCGGTTGCCGGGCCGGGTCTCGTCCTTGTTGTAGAGGAAGGGGCCGGAGCCGACGGTCTCGCGGATCTGCTGGTTCGGATCGCTCTCGGCCTCCCTTTTGCGCATCATCCAGCAGTTTGAGGTCGAGAGCTTGGCGAGCGCCCCGATCAGGAGCCCGTAGGGCTCGGACAGCACGATCTTGAACGTCCTGTCGTCGCTCGCCGGCGTGTCCTTGACGCGGCGGAAGAGGTGCTGGCCGGCGCCGTCGCGGGC
The DNA here is from genome assembly GCA_036742625.1 of Microvirga sp. Classification (GTDB taxonomy): domain Bacteria; phylum Pseudomonadota; class Alphaproteobacteria; order Rhizobiales; family Beijerinckiaceae; genus JAJKJG01. Next base: position 27,996 of record DAINQO010000003.1, on the reverse strand, counting down.
CGCCCAGCGCCTGAGCGAGGCGATGCAATCCGCCGCCGTCACGGCCGAGCCGTCCGAGAACTTGAGCCCGTCGCGGAGCTCGAAGGTGTAGCTCAGCTTGTCGTCCGAGACGCCCCATTTGCCGACCATCTGCGGCTGCGGGTTGAAGTCCGCGTCCATGGCGAAGAGCGTGTCGTAGATCATGGCGCCGTGATAGGCGGTGATGTTCGCGGTCGTCCAAATCGGGTCGAGGACGCGAAGATCGGCGTGCATCACGGCGCGGATCGTTCGCGCCCGCGCCGGCGGCGTCTGCGCCCGAACGATGGCGGGCGCCGCCGCGAGGCCGATGGCGGCGCCGCCGCCGGCGAGTACCCGACGCCGTGTCGCTGTCATGACCGCATCCTCCTCCGGTATTGCTCTTCACGCGATTAGGCCACGGCTGCGGGCCTGAGCACAAGCCGGGAATGGCGGCTGGACAGGCGGCGCGGCGCGGGCGAGACCGGGCGCGGGGAGAAGCTTTTGCCGCGACGCCGGTCCTTCGTTTCCACGACTCTCGTTGCGGCAGCGCTTGGCCTTGCCGCCGCGGCGCTTTCCGGCTGCATCTACCTGCCGAGCCACACCGAGGGGCTTCCCTCCGGCGGCGCCTACGTCGCGCTGCCGCTGCGCGGCTGGATCGCCGAACGCGGCGTCAAGGCCGAGGGCATCGCCGGCTGCTTTGCGGCGGAGTGCGCGCCGCGCGTCGCCGTCGGTATCTTCCACGCCACCGGCGAGGAGGCGCGCACGCTCGAGGCCGTGCTGCGCGAGCCCGAGCGGCTGGTGCGCTTCCTCGCCGCTCGCGATGCTGCCGACACGAACCCGCGGCGCAAGGGCATCCGCACCGTCGCGACAGTGGAGAAGCTCCGCGAGGGCCGCGCCGCGGGCTTTTCCGCGACGCTCGCCCGCGAGGACGGCACGCGCGCCGCGCATGCCGTCGTGCTCGGCGCCGAGGGCCGGGACGGGCTGCGCATCGCGATCGTCATCGGCGAGAGCCGGGAGGGCGTGCGCATGACGGCGCGGGACGTCGCCTCAAAGCTGAAGTGACCAGCTTCCCGTCGAGCCAGGGTGGACCGAGCCAGGGTGGAACTCGCGCGCGCCGCATGCTACCCGGCCCCGAGCACTCCCCTGCGAGATCCGGCATGAAAGCGCGCGTCACCGTCACCCTCAAATCCGGCGTCCTCGACCCGCAGGGGAAGGCGATCGAGGGAGCGCTCAAGTCGCTCGGCGTCGAGGGCGTCGCGAGCGTGCGCCAGGGCAAGGTCTTCGACGTCGAGCTCGACACCGCCGACAAGGGCAAGGCCGAGAGCGCGTTGAAGAACGCCTGCGAACGGCTCCTCGCCAACACGGTGATCGAGAACTATCGCGTCGAGCTGTCCTGAGGGGCGGCCCGGAGACTCGCCATGAAAGCCGTCCTCGCGCTCCTCGCCGCCGTCCTCGTGGCGGATGTCGCCGTCGGGCAGGAGACCAAGGTCGTCCTCGCCATCGAGGGCTGGCGCTCGGAGGCTCGCGACGGCATCACCTATTTCCGCTGCGCGAGCCGCATCTGCGCCGCCGGGTCGGTGGTGAGCTACAAGCGGCAGCCGCACCGGCCGACCCTGACGCTCGCCGACTTCGAGGCCCACCACCGCGGCCTTAACGAGCACAACAAGGCCCGAAGCAACATCCGCGACGTGCGCCTCGTCGACGTCCGCGAGCGCACCGTCGAGGGCGTGCGCGTCATGCAGGTCGGCCGCGAGATCGACTGGGCGAGCGGCAACACCACCTTCTCGATCGAGGCGCGCCTGATCGGCCCTGAGAACAGCTACTCGCTCGTCAGCGATTCGCCCGGGAAGGCGTGGACGCACAACAACTTCGAAGGCTTCCTGCCCCGCCTCCTCGACATCACCCTGATCAACTGACGACGGCTTCGCCGCAAACGGCCGGCAACCGTTGCGCCGACGCCACTCCCAATTCGGCATTTCCGTGCTCTAGGAAACCCGAGAATCACGGGATCGCGGCGCACCGCGACCCGACAAGAACACTTTGCGGGTTGGGGGACATCGATGAAGCCTTGGATCGGCGCCGCGCTAGCCGGCGCGCTCGCGCTCGGCGGCTGCCAGACGACGGCTGATTTCGCGGCCGGGGGCGCCGGCACCAGGACAACGGTCAAGCCGCCGGACACCACCCGCTGGGCGAGCCGCAAGGCGGACGAGCGCACCGTCATCTATATCTGCCGGCCGCTCGCCTGTCCCGAGAAGGCCGGCGTCAGGGTGCGCACCGGCCGCAGCCCGACCCGCACGCCCGACCCCGCCGCCCTCGAGAAGCTCGCCCGGGAGACCCTGCCGTCGCGGGTCGAGGCCGCGAGCCTGACGCTGGAGACCGACTCGAAGGGCTACACGAAGCTCGACGTCCTCGGCACCAAGACGACGACGATCCGCGACTTCCCGGCCGTCACCGTCGACGTGAGGAAGACGGGCGAGGGCCGCCCGATGTCCGACCGGCGCGTGTACCTCTTTGCCGGCAACACGCTCATCGACGTCTACGCCATGTCGCACTCGCGCGAGCTGGCGCAGCGCTACGCCGACGAGTTCATCGCCGGCTTCGACATCGACGACCGCCCGCCGGGTTCGTGACGGGCGGACGCCAGGGTGCTATCGGGCGCGTCTCGGAACCCCGCTGAGGCCTGCCCATGAAAGCCGCCGTCGTCGTCTTCCCCGGCTCGAACCGCGACGGCGACGTCGCGCGGGCGCTGCGCCAGGCCGGCGCCAGGGTCGCGACGGTCTGGCACGCCGAGAGCAAGCTGCCGCGCGGCGCCGACCTCGTCGTGCTGCCGGGCGGCTTCGCCTATGGCGACTACCTGCGCTGCGGCGCGATCGCCGGGCGGGCCCAGATCATGGACGCGGTGCGGGCGCACGCCGGAAAGGGCGCTCTCGTGCTCGGCATCTGCAACGGCTTCCAGATCCTGTGCGAATCCGGCCTCCTGCCCGGCGTCCTGATGCGCAACGCCAATCTGCGCTTCATCTGCCACTGGCAGCACCTCAAGGTCGAGCGCGCCGACACCGCCTTCACCAGCCGCTACGCGAGCGGCCAGGCGATCCAGGTCTGCGTCGCGCATGGCGAGGGCAACTACTTCGCCGACCCCGAGACGACGCGGCGCCTCGAGGGCGAGGGCCGCGTCGCCTTCCGCTACTGCGATGCGCGAGGCGAGGTCACGGCGGACGCCAACCGCAACGGCTCGATGAATGCGATCGCCGGCGTCTACTCCGAGCGCCTCAACGTGCTCGGCCTGATGCCGCATCCGGAGAACCTCGTCGATCCGCTCGTCGGCGGCGTCGACGGGCGCGGCATGTTCGAGAGCCTCGCCGCCTTCGGCGGGAAGACTTCGAAAATGGCCGCTCCGAAGAAGGCGGCTTAACGTCTACCCCATGAAGGTGCCACAAACCCCCATGCCCTCATGCTGAGGTGCGAGCCCCCCGGGTCCGGCCTTTGGCCGGCCCGAGGACAGGCTCCGGCGAGCCTCGAAGCACGCACACCGTCGACGCTGCGTCGGCAGAGTGCGTCCTTCGAGGCTCAGCCCTGCGGGCTTCGCGCCTCAGGATGAGGACGTTTGGGGTGGCCCTCCACTTAGGGAATGGTGAAACAATGCCGGAGATCGATCCCGGCCGCCTCCTCGGCGACCTCCGCGAGCTCGCGAAGTTCGGCGCCTACAAGACCGGGGTCCACCGCCCGACCTTCTCGCGCGAGGACGTCGAGGCGCGGCACTGGTTCGCCGACCGCCTCGCCGAGGCCGGGCTCGACGCCAAGATCGACAGTATCGGCAGCGTGTTCGGATCGAGCCGCGCGCCGGGGCCAAAGATGCTCACCGGCTCGCATCTCGAGAGCCAGAACCATGCCGGCTGGCTCGACGGCCCGCTCGGCGTCGTCTACGGCCTCGAGACCGCCCGCGCGCTTGCCGAAGACCCGGCGACCGCCGATCTCGGCGTCGACGTCGCGGCCTGGTGCGACGAGGAGGGGCATTTCGGCTCGTTCCTCGGCTCGCGCTCGTTCGTGGGCCTGCTCTCCGAGGAGGAGATCGACAAGGCGCGGAACCGCTACGACGGCACGCCGCTGCGCGAGGCGCTCGACAAGGCCGGGCTTTCCGGCCGGCCGCGCCTGCAGTTCGAGGCCGGCCGCCACGCCGGCTATGTCGAGGCCCATATCGAGCAGGGCGACACGCTCGAGAGCGGCGACCTCAAGATCGGCATCGTCACGGCAATCGTCGCGATCTGGCAGTACCGCCTCACGGCGACGGGCGAGCAGAACCACGCCGGCACGACCAGCATGGCGCGCCGCCGCGACGCCGGGCTCGCCCTCGTGCGCCTGCTCGCCGAGATCGACCGGCGCTTCCCCGGGCTTGCCGGACCGCGCACGGTCTGGACCTGCGGCCGCATCACGCTCGATCCCGGCGCGCCGAGCATCATCCCGGGCCGGGCCGAGGCGCTGCTCCAGTTCCGCAACGCCGACCCGGCCGTGCTCGATCGCCTCCAGGCCGAGCTGCAACGCCTCGTCGAGGACGCGAACCGCGACGGGCGCTGCCCGATCGCGATCGAGATCATGAGCCAGTCGACGCCGGCGCTCATGGACGAGAGCCTCCAGGCCGCGATCGCGGCGGCGGCCGAGGCGCGCTGCCCGGGCAAGGCGCTGCGCATGCCGAGCGGCGCCGGCCACGACGCCCAGTACCTCGCCCGCGTGATGCCGGCCGCGATGCTGTTCGTGCCCTCGATCGGCGGCATCAGCCATCACTGGACCGAGAACACCGCCGACGAGGACATCGTGCTCGGCGCGCAAGTGTTCTGCGACGCGGTCGTGCGGATGCTGCGCCGCTGACGCCCATCAGGCCCGCGCCAGATCTCCGAGGAGGCTCGCCGCGACGGTGAGCTTCGACAGCGTCAGGCCCGAGGCCGCGATGGTCTCGACGGCGGCGCGGATGCGCTCGGCCTCGGCGCCGCGGGCGGCGCTCCAGGCCTCGACGCCGGCCGGGCCGGCGCCGCCCTGCGCCACCGCCTCGGCGGTGAGGCGGCGGTGCGCCGCCGCGATGCCGTCGATGGCGCGGTCGAGCGCCAGGCGGTCGAAATAATCCTTCACGATGACCTCGCGCGCCGCGCCGATGAGGCTGCCGAGCCGGAACATCGCCTCGACGGCGAAATGCCTCGCCGCGACCTCGGCGACCGGCCGCCCGGTCTTCTCGGCGACGAAGACGATGTCGGGAGCGGCGACGAGGTCGGGCAGCGCCGCGAGGCGGCGGGCAAGCTCCTGCGGCACGCCCTGCGCGGTCAGCGCCTCGGCGCGCGCCCCCCAGGCCTGCTGCGCCGCGAGCGAGAGTGTCTCGGGGAGGCTTTTCTCGACCTCGGCGATGCCGGTCCGATAGGTGCCGACCACCGCCTCGAGCGCGCCGACGAGGTCGACGTTGCGGATGAACCAGACGAGCCGGCTCATCAGCAGATCCTGCAGCTCGCCGTAAAGCCGCAGCTGCGCGGCGCCCGGAACCGTGCCGTCGAGCGCATCGATCGCCATGTTGAGATCGGTCAGCCCGAACGAGTCGCGGGTCGCCGCATAGGCGGCGGCGATCGTCGGCGCGTCGGCGCCGGTCTGGTCGACGAGGCGCGTGATGATCGTCGGCCCGCCGCGATTGACGATCGCGTTCGAGAGCTGCGTCGCGATGATCTCGCGGCGCAGGCGATGGCTCGCGATGGCGTCCGGGAAGCGCTGGCGCAGCTCCAGCGGGAAATAGCGCTCGAGCTCGCGCCCGAGATAGGGATCGTCAGGGACGCCGGAATCGAGCAGCGCGTCGTAGAGCGTGAGCTTGGCGTAGGCGAGGAGCACGGCGATCTCGGGCCGCGTCAGCGCCTCGCTGCGGGCCATGCGCTCGGTCAGCGCCAGGTCGTCCGGCAGGTACTCGACCGAGCGGTCGAGCCGGCCCTGGCGCTCGAGCGTCTGCATCAGCCGCTGGGCGAAGCCGAGGTCGCCAGCGCCGCGCCGCTCGGAGAGCGAGATCGCGAGCGTCTGCAGGTAGTTGTTGCGCAGGACGAGGCGCCCGACCTCGTCGGTCATCTCGGCGAGCAGCGCGTTGCGGGCGTCCTCGGCGAGGCGCCCCTCGCGCACCGGGGTTGCGACCGCGATCTTGATGTTGACCTCGACGTCCGAGGTGTTGACGCCGGCCGAGTTGTCGATGGCGTCGGTGTTGAGGCGGACGCCGGCGCGCGCCGCCTCGATACGTCCGCGCTGCGTCGCGCCGAGGTTCGCGCCCTCGCCGATCACGCGGGCGCGGACCTCGCGGCCGGTGATGCGGATGGCGTCGTTCGCGCGGTCGCCGACCTCGTCGTCGGTCTCGGTCGCGGCGCGGATGTAGGTGCCGATGCCGCCGAACCAGAGCAGGCCGACCTCGGCCTTGAGGATCGCGTTCATCACCTCGGCGGGCGACGCCTGGGCCTTCTTCAAGCCGATCGCGGCCTGCGCCTCGCTCGACAGCCGGATCGACTTCGCGGCGCGCGGGAAGATGCCGCCGCCCTTCGAGATCTTGGACTTGTCGTAGTCCTGCCAGCTCGAGCGCGGCAGATCGAACAGGCGCTGCCGCTCGGCGAACGACGACGCCGGCTCGGGCGCCGGGTCGATGAAGATGTCGCGGTGGTCGAAGGCGGCGACGAGCTTCAGGCATTTCGACAAGAGCATGCCGTTGCCGAACACGTCGCCGGACATGTCGCCGACGCCGGCGACGGTGACGGCCTGCGACTGGATGTCGACGTCGATCTCGCGGAAGTGGCGGCGGACGGCTTCCCAGGCGCCCTTCGCCGTGATGCCCATCTTCTTGTGGTCGTAGCCCTGGCTGCCGCCGGACGCGAAGGCGTCGCCGAGCCAGTGGCCCTTCTCGATCGAGATCGCGTTGGCGATGTCGGAGAAGGTCGCCGTGCCCTTGTCGGCCGCGACGACGAGATAGGGATCGTCGGCGTCGTGGCGCACGGTGTCGGGCGGCGGCACGATCTTGTCGGCGACGATGTTGTCGGTGAGCTCGAGGAGCGTGCGGATGAAGATGCGGTAGCTCTCGGTTCCTTCCGCGAGCCAGGCCTGGCGGTCGCTTGCCGGCGGCAGGCGCTTCGGGAAGAAGCCGCCCTTGGCGCCGACCGGCACGATGACGGCGTTCTTGACCTGCTGCGCCTTCACGAGCCCGAGCACCTCGGTGCGGAAATCCTGCGGCCGGTCCGACCAGCGGATGCCGCCGCGGGCGACCTTGCCGAAGCGCAGATGCAGCCCCTCGACGCGCGGCGAGTAAAGGAAGATCTCGTAGAGCGGCTTCGGCAGCGGCAGGCCGTCGACGCGGCCGCATTCGAACTTGAAGGCGATGGTCTGGCGCGGCAGGCCGTTCTCGTCGATCTGGAAGAAGTTGGTGCGCACCGCCGCCTCGACGAGGTTGACGAAGCGCCTCAGGATGCGGTCGTCCTCCAGGCTCTCGACCGCCTGCAGCATGCCCTCGATCTCAGCCCGCAGGCGCGCTTCCGCCTCGGCGCGTTGGTCGGCGCCGCGCGGATCGAAGCGGGCGTAGAACAGCTCGACGATCTTGCGCGCGATGGCGCCGTGGCGGGCGAGCGTCGCGGCGAGGTAATCCTGACCGAAGGCGAGACGGATCTGGCGCAGGTAGCGCCCGAAGGCGCGCACCATGGCGACGTCGCGCCAGCCGAGCTCGGCCTCGAGCACGAGCTTGTTGAAGGCGTCCGACTCGGCGAGCCCGCGGAAGAGCGCCAGGATCGTCGCCTCGATCGGGCCTTCGATCGCGCCGATGTCGAGGGCGCCGCCGGCGGCGCGCTCGAGCGCCATGTCGTGGAGCCAGATCCGGCCGGCGTCGTCGCCGCCCGGCGGGTCGACCCGATAGGTGCGCTCGTTGACGACCTTGAAGCCGAGATTCTCGAGCAGCGGCACGCGTTCGGACAGCGGCAGCGAGGCGCCGCGCGAGAACACCTTGAGGTTGACGCGCGTGTCGGGATCGCCGTCGCGGCGGTAGAGGTTGACGGCCCGCGGGCGCTCGTCCGAGAGGCGCTCGAGGATCGTGATGTCGGCGATCGATTGCTCGGCCGCGAAGGCTTCCCGATAGGCGGCCGAGAAGGCGCCGGCGTAGCGCGCCGCGAGCGCCCGCGCCTGCGAGCCGCCGATCGTCTCGGCAAGGGCTGCCGCAAGCGTGTCGGCCCAGGTGCGCACGATCGCGGCAATGCCGGCCTCGAGCTCCTCCTGCGGGATCTGCGGCGTCGCGCCCTCGTCGCGGCCGATGATGTAGTGGGTGCGGGCGAGCGGCCCCTCGGGGTAGCTCGGATAGGCCGCCGACATGCGGCCCTTGTAGGCGCGGGCGAGGTACTCCCCGATGCGCCGGCGCACGGCGGTGTCGTAGCGGTCCTTCGGCACGAAAACGAGCACCGAGACGAAGCGGTCGAACTCGTCCGGGCGCGCGAGCGCGCGGATGCGCGGCCGCTCGGACAGGTTCATGATCTCGATCGCGAAGCGGTAGAGCGTCTCCTCGTCGATCTGGAACAGCTCGTCGCGCGGATAGTTCTCGAGCACGTTGAGGAGCGCGCGGCCGGCGTAGCTCGCCGGGTCGAAGCCGGCGCGCGTCGTCACCTTGGCGACCTTGTGGCGCAGATACGGCACCTCGTTGAGCGAGCTCGTATAGGCGTTCGCGGTGAACAGGCCGATGATCCGCAGCTCGCCCTGCAGGCGCCCTTCGGCCGAGAACAGCTTGACGCCGATGTAGTCGAGATGGACGCGGCGGTGCACGCGCGACTTGACGTTCGCCTTGGTGCTGATGAGCGCCTTCGGGCGGGCGAGGAACGCGCGGATCTCCGGGCTCATGGTGAGGAGCTCGCCGCCGCGCCGCAGCACCTTCACGCTCGGGTCGCGCAACAGGCCGAGGCCGGAAGCCTCGACCGGATCGGCGGCGGCGTCGCCCTTGGGCAGGCGGTACTCGCGCATGCCGAGGAAGGTGAAGTTGTCGTCGGCGAGCCAGTCCAGGAAGGCGACCGCCTCCGAGACCTCGTCGGCCGGCAGCGGCGGCGGATTGGCGCGATAGGAGTAGATCGCCTCGGCGATGCGGGTCCGCATGCCGGGCCAGTCGCGCACCGAGACGGCGACGTCGGCATAGACCTTGGTCAGGCCCTCGACGAGGCGCCCTCGCGCCGCCTCGTCGTCGACGCGGTCGAGGTGGATCTGGATGAAGCTCTCGCGCCGGGCGCCGACCGGGGCCGCCGCGGTCGCCTCGCCGACGAGGCGCGCCAGGGCGCCGCTCTCGTCGCGTTCGACGCCGAGGATCGGATGCGCCACGAGCCGCGGCTCGTAGCCCTGCTCGACGAGCTCGGCGAGCGTCGAATCGAGCAGGAACGGCATGTTCTCGTTCACGACCTCGATCGCCGTGATGTCGCGCCGCCCGCCGCCGCGCTCGACCTCGCGGTCGATGAGGCGCAGATCGGCGCCGTCGTTCCGGCGCGGCGCGCTTAAGTGCTCGTAGGCGGTCGCGGCAAGGTCGGCGAGGGCTTGCGGCGAGTAGGGCGCGAGGTCCTCCTCCGGCACCCGCCCGAAGAGCGTGCGGACGAACTCCCGCGGCACGTCCCGCCCGGCGCTCGCGACGAGCGCGCCGGCCTCGTCGAACAGGTCGCGCTCCGGCGCCTTCGCCTTTGCTTTTGCCGGCATGAGAGCCTCCCTGCCGCGACCCTTCGTCCGTGATCGTCCGGCGTCTTTGTTCTAAGCTCGCCGCCGGCTTTAGGACAGAGGGGACGGCGATGAAGGCGAAAGAGCGGGTGCGCAAGCCTGAGGTCGGGGTGAAGCCGGCGGCGCAGGAGGTCGACGGGCGGGTCACGGCGCTCGCCCTCAAGGAGGGCGTGCTGTCCGGCGAGATGCAGGCCTATTTCGCGAAATGCGACGAGAAGATCGGCTTCGTGCCGAACGTGCTGCGCGCCTATGCGCACGACAACCAGAAGCTCGAGGCCTTCGCGGCGTTCTACAACGACCTCATGCTGGCGCCCTCCGGGCTGTCGAAGCTCGAGCGCGAGATGATCGCCGTCGTGGTGTCGAGCCAGAACCGCTGCTACTACTGCCTCACCGCCCACGGCGCCGCCGTGCGCCAGCTCTCGGGCGACCCGGTGCTGGCCGAGATGCTGGTGCAGAACTACCGCGCCGCGGAGCTCCCGCCCCGCCACCGCGCCATGCTCGACTTCGCCGTGAAGCTCACGGATGCGCCCTGGTCGGTCGAGGAGCCGGACCGGGCGCGGCTGCGCGAGGCCGGGTTCTCGGACCGCGACGTCTGGGACGTCGCCGCCGTCGCGTCGTTCTTCAGCATGTCGAACCGGATGGCGTCGGCCGTCGATATGCGCCCGAACCGGGAATACCACGGGCAGGCCCGGTAGGCCTTGGATTGTGAGAATACGGCCGCGGGAACGGCGTGAAGACACGGGAAAGGCCGCCTTGCGGCGGCCTTTGTCACCCGTCGAAGAGAGGGTGGCCCGGCTGTCCCGAAACCCCGGGGGGCTGGGGGGCTGACTAACCGGTGAACCGAGAAGCCGGGCCGTCGGGGTAACACCCTGGTTTTCGAAACCCAGTGGGGCTGCGCCTTGGCCGTGATGCGGCGAAATTGTGTTGCGCCTGACGAAGCCGTGAGAGGGTTAAAAAGCGTGGCCCCGAAGCCACGGCGATTGCGATCTCACCCGGTACCGGACCGGGGCGCCGGCGCCAGCCGCGGCGCGCTCGGCGCGGCCGCGTCGTCGAGGATGTCGCGGCGGCGGTCGGCGATGGCGGCGCGGGCGGAATCGATTGCCAGCATCAGCGCCCCCATGGTCTTCGTGCCGGTGGTGCGCTTGCGGGCGTGGCGCACCGCATGGGTGACGAGACCGTCGATCTCCATGGCGAGGTCGTCGACCTCGGCGACCGTCTTCGCGCCGCGCGCCTCCGACAGGATGCAGAGCACGCGGTCGAGCACCTGGTCGACGAGCTCGCGGCGCTTGCGCGCGAAGAGCTGGCCGATCCAGGCGAAGGCGGAGCTGAGGCCGCCGCCGGCGAAGAGCGCGATCCAGATCCAGTCGCCGTAGCGGTCCATGAAGCTGCGCTGCTCGCGGAAATAGTAGTCGATCGCGCCCTGGTGGTTCGGCAGGGCGGCGCTCGTCGAGGTCTCGGTCTCGGGCGCCTTCATCAGGTCGATCGCCGGCTCCGTCTGGGCGACGCGCGGCCGCAGCTGGAACAGATGCTGGGCGACCTTGGCGATCACCACCCGGTCGGCGTCCATCCTGGCCATCAGCCGATAGGAGACGGCGAGCGTCTTCACGTCCTCCTCGGGCGTCTTCGGCCGGCCGCCGAGGCTGCCGGGGGCGATCGTGAACGTCGAAAGCGCCGGCCTTTTCTGCGCCAGCGCCTCCGCCTCGTCGACGCCGACGACCGCGACCTTGCCGCCCGAGACCTTCGCCACGACGCGCATGAGCCCGCCCGCCTCGGCGCTCGCCGGGGCGGCGATGAAGCCAAGGGCGTCGATGCGCTTCTGGGCGAAACTCTCCTCGACCTCGTCCCGGGCGAGCGGCACGAGGGTGAGGTTCGGCGCGGCAAGCTCGTAGTGCTTGAGCACCTTGGCTATCGCCGGCAGGTCGGCTTCGTGGTGGCTCACCACCCCGAGCCGCTTGCCCGCGAGGTCGCCGAGGTCGTCGATCTTGGCCGCCTTCGGGGCTGCGAAGATCAGCGCCTCGTCGCGCAGGATCGCAACCGTGCCGCCGTTGTTCGGCAGCAGCACGTCCGGGCGCACGACGGCAAGATCCGCCCTCGCGCCCTGAAGCGCTTCGGCGCTCTTCCTGACGTCGTCGAACGGCAAGACCCGGAGCCGCACGTCGCGCTTCTGGTCGACGAGCGCCTGGGCGAAGGCCCGCATCAGCCGCTCCTCGACCCCGCCGCGCGGCCCGACCGCGACCGCCAGCGTTGTCGGCGAGACGAAGTACCAGTAGCCGAGCGCGAAGACGCCGGCCAGGACCGCAAGCCCGAGCGATGCGAGGAAGAAGACCCGGTCCTTGCGGATGCGGAAGAGACGCCACATGGGCTCAGAAGCTTTCGGGCGAGGCGCTCTCGCGGGGCGATCTCAGGAAAACTGACCAGCTTGGCAATCGTTGCACGGCAATTCGTCGCTGCAGAGAGGCGAGCGCCCAGGAAACGGGCAAAAAGCCTCGGAAAAGCGCGTCAAATTGGGCACACTCCACAACCTTAAGACTCCGTAAAGGGTTGCAGGCGTTGAATTCCCGACCTGGAACCATACAGTTGGGCACACGGTTAGTGGCAGGCCCGGCTCGCGCGAGCGAGGGAACAAGGGCCCCGACCATGGGGGTGCAGATGGACCTCGCGTACTACTGGTACGAAGCCGCGCATCTGATGTTGTCGCCGGCCCGCGCCGCCTCGGACGTCGGGCGCCTGATCTTCAACAATCCCGCCAATCCCCTGACCCACACGCCCTACGGCCGCACCGTTTCGGCGGCCTGTGAGCTCTTCGAGCGCACGACCCGCCGCTACGGCAAGCCGGCCTTCGGACTCAACCAGACGAGCGTCAACGGCCAGCGCGTCCCCGTCACCGAGCGCGTCGTGTGGGAGCGTCCTTTCGGGCGGGTGATCGCCTTCGACCGGGCGCTCAATTTCGCGCACCGGCCGCAGCCCAAGATCCTGATGGTCGCGCCGATGTCGGGGCATTTCGCGACGCTCTTGCGCGGCACCGTCGAGGCCTTCCTTCCGACCCACCAGGTCATGATCGCCGATTGGGCCGACGCCCGCATGGTGCCGCTGTCGGAGGGCGGCTTCGACCTCGACGACTACATCGACTACCTGATCTCGATGTTCCGGGCGCTCGGCCCCGACCTCCACGTCATGGCGGTGTGCCAACCCTCGGTGCCGGTGATGGCGGCGATCGCCCGCATGGAGGCCGAGGACGACCCGCTGACGCCGCGCTCGATGATCCTCATGGGCGGCCCGATCGACACCCGGCGCTCGCCGACGGCGGTCAACAAGGTCGCCCAGGAGCGCGGCGTCGACTGGTTCCGCCGCAACTGCATCGTCAAGGTGCCGGCGTCCTATCCCGGCTTCTGGCGCGATGTCTATCCCGGCTTCCTCCAGCTTTCCGGCTTCATGGCGATGAACATGGACCGGCACCTCACCGCCCATTACGACATGTTCAAGCATCTCGTGCGCGGCGACGGCGATTCAGCGGAGAAGCATCGGGAGTTCTACGACGAATACCTGGCGGTCATGGACCTGACCGCCGAATATTACCTTCAGACCGTCGAGAAGGTCTTCGTCGATCATGAGCTTCCTAACGGCACCATGATGCACCGCGACAAGCCCATCGATCTCAAGGCCATCCGCCGTTGCGCCATCATGGCGATCGAAGGCGAGAAGGACGACATCTCCGGCGTCGGCCAGACGCTCGCGGCGCTGCAGCTGACCCCGAACCTGGCCGTCGAGAAGAAGGTCTACCATCTCCAGCTCAATGTCGGCCATTACGGCGTCTTCAACGGCTCCCGCTTCCGCTCCGAGACCGCGCCGCGGATAGCCGATTTCATCCTCAACGAGGAGATGGGCGTGAACGCCGGCCGGCGGGCGCCGCCGCGCCTGCGCAAGGTCGTGGGCTAGCCGCTCATCGCTGGCGGGGCGCGGCTAAGCAGAAAAACAAAATCGCGCAAGATGACATTGCGCGCGGCTGACAAGGCTGAAGCCTAGCTGCAAGATCGCGGGCGATGGGATTCGCCCTTTTCCGCCGGCCTCCGGACCCGCCCCACCTCGACGTGAACCACGCCGGGAAGCGGTTCCGCGTCGCCTTGAGGCGGCGCAACACCGCCCGGCGGATCACGCTTCGGGTGTCGAGCGCGACCGGCGACATCGTCCTGACCCTGCCGCAGCGCACCGACCTCGACACCGCAAGGCGCTTCGCCGACGCGCATGGCGACTGGATCGCGACCCGGATCGCCAAGGTGCCGCGGCGGGTCCGGCTCGCCCATGGCACCAGGCTGCCGTTCCGCGGCGTGCCGCACCGGATCGTGCACTGGTCGGCGATCCGCGGCGTCACCAGCGCGACCCTCGACCCCTATGGCGAGCCGGTCATCGCCGTCACCGGCGAGCCGGCCCATGTCGCCCGCTGGGTGCGGGAGTTCCTGGAGCGGGAGGCCCGCCGCGACCTCGCCGAGGCGGTGATCCGCCACACCGCGGCGCTCGGCGTCCCGGCGCGGCGGCTGACGGTGCGCGATACGACGAGCCGCTGGGGCTCGTGCTCGGCCAAGGGCTGCCTGAGCTTCTCCTGGCGGCTGATCCTCGCCCCGCCCTTCGTGCTCGACTACCTCGCCGCGCACGAGGTCGCCCACCTCAAGGAGATGAACCACTCGCACCGCTTCTGGCGCATCGTCCACGGCCTGTGCGAGCGCACCGAGGAGGCCGAGCGCTGGCTCAAGCGCCACGGCAGCGAGCTGCACAAGTTCGGGTAGGCGGCGCGCGCGGGCAGCCGGGCCCGCCTCAAGAGCAGCGCTACCGCGTCGCCGGCTGAAGCTCCTTGCCGAGGAGCGTCTTGAGGTCGATCGACGTCGCGATGGCGAGATAACCGACGCGGTTCGGGTGCAGCTTGTCGCCGGGGCCGCCGGCGGTGCTGTCGGGCACGAACTCGGGCTTGAGGCCGCCGGTCTGCGGGTCGAGGGTCGCCCGGTCGAAGTCGAGCACCGCGTCGAACACGCCGGACGTGCGGATGAACTCATTGAGGCGCTTGCGCTTCTCGTCCTGCTCCGGGAAGCCGTGGGCGGCGCTCGTGCTGGCGAGCGCGGTCACGACGGTCGCGCCGAGGACGCGGATGCCGGGTATCTTCGCGCGCAGCCGCGCCACGCCGTCCCGCATGCCGGCCTCGACCGCCTCGACGGCGGCGTTGCCGTTCCGGCTGAAGTCGTTGATGCCCTCGAGCCAGATGAAGGTCGTGATGCCGGAAAGGCCGATGACGTCGCGATCGAGCCGCGCCGCGGCCGACGGCCCGCCGGGGAACGGCTTCTCGGGCGAGTATTCGGGCGGGCCGGCGACCTGGTTGCCGCCGATGCCGGCGTTCACCACCGCGACGCGGTTGCCGTAGGCGGCGCGCAGCCGTCGCGCGAGGACGTCCGGCCAGCGGTCGTCCCCATTCATGGTCGAGGCGGTGCCGTCGGTGATCGAATCGCCGAAGGCGACGATCGCCTGCGCATCGGCTGCGGCCATCGCGTCGACGGCGTCGAGGAAGAACCAGGATGCGGTCGGGAACGGGAACGCCGCCTCCTCTTCGACGGCGCCCTTCGCGCCGGCGCCCGGCGCCGTGACGTAGGACGTCTGCAGGGCCTTGGCGTGCCAGGTCATCGGCCCGCTCTCGCCGGCGACGTGGAAGCTGACCGCGAGCTTGCGGCCGGACAGCTCGGCCGGCTCGCGCACGAAGGGCAGCGTCACGGGATCGCTCCACACCCACTCGCCGGGTTTTACGGTGACGCTGTCCTGGCCGCCGAAGCGCACCGGCTGGTTCGTGCCCGGCATCACCGCCGCGGCGCCGAGCTGCAGCCCGACGAAGGCGCCGTCGAAGGTGACGGGCTTCGTTCCGAAGGCGTTCGAAAGCCGCAGGCGAACCTGGCGGCTCCAGATGTCCGGGCGGACGATCAGCCGGAATGACTGATCCCGCGCACCGGTCGCTGCGGCCGGAAAATGGAAGCTCTGGTTCGGCTGCACCGACGGATTGCCGATCGGGTAGGGCCCTTGCGGCGAGGCGGCCCAGCTGGTGACCCACTTCTCGGCCCCTTGCGCGAAGGCCGCGGAACCGAGCATGCCGACGAACGCCAGCGAGACGAGCGTGCGCATCATTTCCTCCCGATCTGGTCCGACAATTCACTATGCACGCCGGATCGGGCGCTCTCAAGCATGGCCCGAGGCGCGTGCCTCAGGCCATGACCGGCGTCGCGCCGCCGGCCTAGTTTCCGAGGAGCCGGCTCAACAGTCCGCGGTCCTCGCGCGACGGCGGCGTCCAGCCGCTGTCGGCGGGCTGGCGCGGCGGGAGCGCGGCCAGCGGGCCGGGGCGCAGGCTCGCCGTCGGCGGGTCGGATGGGCGGCCTCCGGATGCCCCTGAGCCGCCGGGCAACGGCCCGGGGCGCTGGCCGGCAAGCGCGGTCTTCATGAAACGGGCCCAGGTCTCGACCGGCAGGTTGCCGCCGGAGACGCGCTTCGTCGGCTCGCCGTCGTCGTTGCCGAGCCAGACGCCGGCGACAAGCGTCGCGCTGTAGCCGACGAACCAGGCGTCGCGGAAATCCTGGCTCGTGCCGGTCTTGCCGGCGAGATCCCAGCCCGGGATCGCGCCGGCCCGGGCGGTGCCGGTCGCGAAGGTCTCGCGCATCATCGCATTCATGGCGGCGACCGCGCCCGGCTCGACGACCTGGCCGAGCCCGCCCTCCTGGCGCCGGTAGAGCACCTTGCCGGCGCCGGTCTTCGCCTGGGCGATCACGTAAGGGATGACGCCGCGCCCGCCATTGGCGAAGGCCGCATAGGCGCCGACGAGCTCGAGCGGCGTCACTTCCGAGGTGCCGAGCGCGATCGAGGCGTTGGCCTGGAGCGGCGAGGATATGCCGAGGCGTTGCGCCGTCTGCACCACCGCCTTGGGGCCGACCTCCATCCCGAGCCGCACCGCGACCGTGTTGAGCGACAGCGCCAGCGCATCGCGCAGGGTCACCGGGCCGCGGTAGTCGCGGGTATAGTTCTCCGGCGCCCAGCCGCGAATCGACACCGGCGCGTCCTCGCGCACGGTGTCGGGCGTCAGCCCGCGCTCGATCGCGGCGAGGTAGACGAAGGGCTTGAAGGCGGAGCCCGGCTGGCGCTTCGCCGCGGTCGCCCGGTTGAACTGGCTCTCGGCGTAGTTCCGGCCGCCGACGAGGGCCTTCACGGCGCCGTCCGGGCGCATCGCCACGACCGCACCCTGGCCGACATTGTAGCGCTGGCCCTTGGCGGCAAGCTCGTCGACGAGGGCGCGCTCGGCGGCGCCCTGCAGCGTCGGCTCGATCGTCGTCGTGACGACGATGTCGGTGTCGACCGCGCCGACGAAGTCGTCGAGCACGTCCATGACCCAGTCGGCGGCGTAGTTCGCGGTTCCGGCCCCTTGCGGCCGCACCGCCTTCGCCGGATTGGCAAGCGCCGTCCTGAGCTGCGCCTGGCTGACGAAGCCGAGATCGGCCATCGCGGCCAGAACGAGGGCGCCACGCGCCTTGGCGGCCTCGGGGTTGCGGCTCGGGGCGAGGCGCGACGGCGCCTGCACGAGGCCGGCGAGCACCGCCGCCTCGGCGAGCGTCACCTCGCGGGCCGGCTTCGAGAAATAGCGCTGCGCCGCCGCCTCGACGCCGTACGCGCCGGCGCCGAAATAGACCCGGTTGAGGTAGAGCTCGAGGAGCTGGTCCTTGGCGTAATTGCGCTCGAGCCAGAAGGCGAGGATCGCCTCCTGGATCTTGCGCGAGGCGGTGCGCTCCTGGGTCAGGAACAGGTTCTTGGCGAGCTGCTGGGTCAGCGTCGAGCCGCCCTGGGCGACGCCGCGCGAGGTGAGGTTGCGCATCAGCGCCCGGGCGATGCCGACCGGATCGACGCCGAGATGGTCGTAGAAGCGCCGGTCCTCGATCGCGACGAACGCCTTCGGCAGGTAGGGCGGCAGCTCCTTGATCGCGACGGTGCGCCCGCCGGTCTCGCCGCGGTTCGCGAGCAGCGTGCCGTCGGCGGCGAGGATCGCGATGTTCGGCGGCCGCTTCGGCACCGCGAGCTGATCGATCGGCGGCAGCTGTGCGGCGTGGTAGGCGATGATGCCGGAGACGGCGATCACGCCCCAGATGCCGGCGACCACCGCGCCATAGACGAGGCGGCTGAGGATCGAGCGGCGCTTACGCGGCGGCTTGCCGCCGCGCTCTTTCCTGGCCGGCCCGGCGCTGCGCGCTTTCGGCATCTCTCCCCCGGCCCGGTCCTCACGCCACAGGCGCAGGTTGAGCGCCGACGCGTCGCGCGCATCGAACACCGGTTCGCGCCGACCGCGGCCCTCCGCCATCGAAAAGTCCCCACGCGCCTTGGCTCAAGCGCCGGTTCGCCCGGCCTTTCACGAAGGCGCCGACGGGCACGCTAAATGCGGCGGTTTAAGGGGTGGTTAAGGATTGGCGCCGGGCGCGCTTCGGGTCAGGCTGCCTTGATGGTCGGGATGGCGCTCACATCGATCTCACGCTCGGCGTGCCGGGACATTCAAGCCTCGACGAAGCGCATGCGCCCCGCCCGCTCGCCTCTCGCCGCCTTCGCCTTGATTTCGATGTCAGCGCCGAGCGCCCTGGCATAGCCGAGCAGGCGCTCGAGCGAGAACCCGCGGAACTGTCCTCTCAGCAGCTTGGATAGATCTGGTTGCGAGATCTTGATCCTCGCCGCAGCCGCAGTCTGCGAAAGGCCTTTTTGCTGCATCAAATGCCCGATGAGCATCACGACCCGCGCCTTGATCGCGTGCTCCTCCGCGTCGGCTACGCCGATGTCGGCGAAGACATTATCGCTCCCCCGCGTAATCGTGAGATCGTCCTGGGCCATGTCTTATCTTGCCTTCTCTGCTCCGTGGCTTGCGTCATAGTGCGCTTGCGCGGTGCTCAATCGCATTTTGATGCGCTCCATGTCGGCCCGCGGCGTGGCGATGCCCTTCTTGGACTTCTTCTGGAACTCGTCCAGGACATAAATCGCGGCGGCGAAACGGACAGTGTACACTGCGCGGTACGTGCTCCCGTCGAAGTCAGCCACGACTTCGAGCACACCTCGGGATTTGAAAGCCTTGTCCCCGGCGAGCGGCTTCGCATTCGGGTGCTTGCCGCCCTCCTGGGCGAGGCCGATCGCAAAGCCGAGCACATCTTTGACCTCCTCGGGAAAGCCCCGGATGTCTTTAAGGCTGGAGCCCATCCATTCGACGGGCCTTCGTGAACTCATCACGGAACAGCGGCCGTATGCTTATGGTAAAACTACCCTAAGAAGCTCTTGCGCGTCGCACAAGGGGCTTGGCCCAGCTCATTCCGCCGCCGCGACCCGTCCGCGCGGGTGATCGGCGGCGATCTCGCGCACGCGCGCCATATCGGCGACGAAGGCGCGGTAGGCCTGCGCCTTCGCGTCCTCGTCGGGCAGGCGCAAGAGGTAGGACGGGTGGACGGTGATGTAGCCGTCATAGCCGTCGGGGAAATGTGCCGGGCCGCGGGCGCGGATGATTGGGATCGACTTGCCGGTCATGGCGAGGACGGCGGTGCCGCCGAGCGCCACCACGAGCTTCGGCCGGATGAGCTCGAGCTCCTTCTCGAGCCACCAGCGATAGTGCTTGACCTCGCCGGCGGTCGGCTTGCCGTGGATGCGGCGCTTGCCCCGCTGCTCGAACTTGAAGTGCTTGACGGCGTTCGTGACATAGACCCGGTCGCGGTCGAGCCCGGCGTCGCCGAGCGCGCGGTCGAAGACCTTGCCGGCCGGGCCGACGAAGGGCCGGCCCTGCAGATCCTCCTGGTCGCCCGGCTGCTCGCCGACGAACACGATCTCGGCGTCCTCCGGGCCCTCGCCGGGGACCGCCTGGGTCGCTCCCTTCACCAGCGGCTCCGAGCCTTTCAGGAGCCTGTTGAGCTGCGCCAGCGACTTGATCTCGCGGTCGCGCATCGCCTCGAGCGCCTTCTCCGGGGTGCGTTTCGTCGGCATCGTCGGCTCCTGCTCCAGCATCGAGGAAACGCGCGAGGCGGCACTTCGGACGAGGCCCGGAATCGCCGCGGTCTCGGGCAGGTTCTGCCAGTACTTCTTCGGCATGTGCGCCCGCATGAGATCGGGGTTCACCCGGGCCGGGTTGAAGGTGCTCTCGTAATAGCCGCGCCAGCCGGCTTCGAACGCGTCCTCCCCCGGCGCGTCGGCGCGGCAGCCGGGCAGGCCGAAGGCCAAGCGCTCGCCGTTCCAGTGCGCCGAGCCGATCGGGGTCAGGATCGACCAGTCAAGCGCCCGAAAGCGCTCGACGAAGAACGGCGCCGCGGCCTCAAGGATGAAATGCTCGGGCTCGAAGAAGGTGACATAGCGCTCCGGCTCGCCGGCGGTGCGCCGGAAGCGCACGAAGGCATGCATCTTGTGGATGTCGCGCCGCACCGCCTTCGCCATGAGCTCCAGGCGGTGGACGAACGGGTCGGAGGCGACCTCGCGCAAGGCGCGCTCGCCGTGCAGCACGCGCCAGACGAGCCGGTACAGAAGCGCGTAGCGCTCCGGATCGCGGTGGCAGACGATGCTCTCGATGAGGGTCGCGACGGCGCGGGGGAGGCGGAGCGGCGCTGGGCTCGTGGGTTCCGGGTTCTCGCCGTCGGCGAGCCCCGGGGCGACGGCAGCGAAGAGGCCCGCGGCGCTCGCCAGCGACCACGCGACCTCGTCCGGCGGAACGCCCTCTGCGACGAGCGCCCGCACGGCATGGCGGAAGCCGTCGAGATCGGCGCCTTCGGCGAGATGGATCGTGCGCATCAGAACAGGCTCAGCTGCTTCGGCGGCACGGCGAGGCGCTGGCGCAGGTCGGCCCGGTCCGTGAGCCCGATCGGGCGGTGGTCCGCCGCGATCAGGAACGGGCGCGCGCGCTTGAGGCTCGCGGTGACGCGGGCGACGTCGTCGAGGCGCAACCGGCAATGCCGGCGCGCCGCGACGATGCGCTCGACGGCGCGGGTGCCGAGGCCCGGAACGCGCAGCAGCATCTCGCGCTCGGCGGTGTTGACGTCGACCGGGAAACGGTCGCGATGCTTGAGCGCCCAGGCGAGCTTCGGGTCGATGTCGAGCGGCAGCATGCCGCCATCGGTCGCCGCCGCGACCTCATCGATGGCGAAGGCGTAGTTCCGCATCAGCCAATCGGCTTGGTAGAGCCGGTGCTCGCGCCGGAGCGGCGGCGCCGTCGCGGGGAGGGCCCGGCTTGCGTCCGGGATCGGGCTGAAGCCCGAATAGTAGATGCGCTTGAGATCGTAGTCGCGATAGAGCGAGGCGCTCTTGCGCAGCACCGTCTCGTCGCTTGCCTCGTCGGCCCCGACGACGAGCTGCGTCGACTGCCCGGCGGGCGAGAAGCGCCGGCCTTCGGCGCGCGCTTCGTCGATGCGCTCGCGCATCCGGCCCATGGCGCGTCCGATCGAGCCGGCATCCTTCTCCGGCGCCAGGCGCCGCAGGCTCGCATCCGTCGGCAGCTCGAGATTGATCGAGAGCCGGTCGGCCCACAAGCCCGCCTGCTCGATGAGCCACGGGCTCGCCTCGGGGATGGTCTTGAGGTGGATGTAGCCTTCAAAGCCGTGCTCGCGGCGGAGCGTCTTCGCGACGAGCAGAAGCTGTTCCATCGTGTGGTCGGCGTCGCGGACGATGCCCGAGGAGAGGAACAGCCCCTCGATGTAGTTGCGCTTGTAGAAGGCGATCGTCAGGTCGACGACCTCCTGCACGGCAAAGCGTGCCCGCGGCACGTTCGAGGAGCGCCGGTTGATGCAGTAGGCGCAATCGTAGAGGCAGTAGTTGGTGAGCAGGATCTTGAGCAGCGACACGCAACGCCCGTCCGGCGTGTAGGCATGGCAGATGCCGTTCGAGGTCGAGCCGAGCCCGTCCCTGCCGGCGGCGCGCTTCGGCGCCCCGGAGGAGGCGCAGGAGGCGTCGTATTTCGCGGCGTCCGCCAGGATGCGCAGCTTCGTCGCCAGCTTCTCGTCCATAAGCCATGAACGCCTGAGTTCCTGTTTTGTTCTAGCACGAAGAGTGCCGATCCGCCAGGACAGGAGGTCGCAGCTCGGGTGCGGCGCGGCCGCGAGGGCTGTCGAGCGTGCGCTCGCGGCTCGGGAGCCTCGCCGCCCCTCAAGCCTGCGCCTTCTCCTCGCGCAGCGCCGCGATGTCGGCTCTGAGCGCGGCGAGCTCGGCAAGGACGCGCTCCTCGCTTCCCGCCGGGTGCGTCAGCTTCGGCGCGTCCCTGGCGGTCTCCTCGTCGAGGGCGCTCACCACGACGCCGATGAACAGGTTCAGGACCATGAAGGTCGAGAGCAGGATGAAGACGACGAAGAACAGCCAGGCCCAGGGATGCTCCGCCATCAGCGGTTTCACGATTCCGGCCGACCAGTCGTCGAAGGTCATGACCTGGAACAGGGTGTAGGCGGCGGCGCCGAAATGTCCGAACAGCTCCGGGCTCGTCGCGCCGAACAGCTTCGCGGCCATGACCGAGAAGACGTAGAAGATGAGGAGAAGCAGGAGCAGGATCGAGCCCATCCCGGGCAGCGCCGTGACGAGCCCGCCGACCACCCGCTTCAGCGACGGCACCGCCGTGACGAGGCGCAGCACCCTCAGGATGCGCAGCGACCGCAGCACCGAGAGCGAGCCCGTCGCCGGGACGAGCGCGATGCCGACCACGATCAGGTCGAACAAGCTCCATGGGTCGCGGAAGAAGTGCCAGCGGAAGACGTAAATCCGCGCCGTGAGTTCGACGACGAACACCGTCAGGACCGCCCGGTCGAGAGCATGGAGCAGCGCCCCGTGCCGCGCCATCACGCTCGGGCTCGTCTCGAGGCCTAGCGTCACCGCGTTGAAGATGATGAGGCCGAGCACCACGCGCTCGGTACGCGGGTCTTTGAGGATGCGGGCAAGCATTGCGGACATCGATGCGCTCCTCGGTGGCGCGCCCTCGCGCCGCGCCCCCCTGCGTATAGCGCCATTTCGGCAGGGATCGGAGACATCGGTCTCGCGAACGCCGCCTTGCCCCCGCCCGTCCACCTGCGGCGGGAGCCCGGCGTTGGGTAGGAGGTCGCAGGCCGCAGTGCCTCAGGTTCGGCGCGCGATACCGTCGTAGCCCGCGCCGGAGAACTCGATCAGATCGAAGCCGTTGCCGAACGGGTCTGCCATGTAGGCGATGCGGCCGTAGTCGCGGGCAGCGATGGCGCGGTCGAGCGAGCCGCCCAAGGCGACGAGCCGCGCCACCGCGGCGTCGAGATCGGCGACGATGAAGTCGAGATGGACCGGCGTCCAATGGCGCTCGAAGCTGCGCGGCACCTGCCTCGACCCGAGATCGGCGTAGGGCGGGCGCTCGGCGAGAAGGAAGATCGGCAGGTTGGCGCCTTCGAGCTCGATCCAGGTCCGGCTCAGGCGCCGCTTCACGCTAAGCCCGAGGCCGTCGCAGTAGAACGCGATGGCGGGCTCCGCCGCGGTCACGTCGATGTCGGCGTGAGCGGTCAGCATGGCGTTTCCCGAGGCGAAGCGTGGTCGCGGAGCGTCGGATCATAGCGCGTCGGGCCGGGCGGCGTCTCTCGCACAAGGCTTGCTTGCGCTTCCGGCGGCTGACCTTAAGGTCGTCCGAACGGCAAGGGGGCCGCATGATCCGACGCTTTCTCGACGGGCTCTATCTTTGGGCCGGCTATGCGGCGGGTATGTTCCTCGTCGTCATCTTCCTCCTGATGATGGCGCTGTCGATCGGGCGCGAGATCAGCCTGAACATCCCGGCCGGCGACGATTTCGCCTCCTGGTGCATGGCCGCGATGGCCTTCCTCGGCCTCGCGCACACGTTCAAGTCCGGCGACATGATCCGGGTCGGGCTTCTGATCGATCATTTCCGCGGCCGCTCGCGCTGGTATTTCGAGATGTTCTCGCTCGTCCTCGGGGTCGGCTTCGTCGGCTTCTTCGCCTGGCATGCGGTGCAGCTGACCTATGATTCCTGGCGCTTCAACGACATGGCGCAGGGCGTCGTCGCGATGCCGTTGTGGATCCCGCAGCTCGGCTATTCGGGCGGCCTCGTCATCCTGTTCGTCGCCTTCGTCGACGAGTTCGTCCACGTCGTCCAAGGCGGCGAGCCGCGCTACGAGAAACCGCCGCCCGCGAGCGCCGAGGAAGTCATCGAGCGCGCGATCGAGAGCGGGGTCTGACCGATGGACATGATCCAGATCTCGGTGCTGATCCTGCTCCTGCTCACGGGGCTCCTCGCCGGCGGCGTCTGGATTGCGATCAGCCTGATGGCCTGCGGCTGGGTCGGCATGCAGTTCGTCGGCGGCAACATCCCGGCCGGATCGGTGCTCGCGACGACGATCTGGGGCAACTCGGCCTCCTGGACGCTCGCCGCGCTGCCGCTGTTCATCTGGATGGGCGAGATCCTCTTCCGCACCAGGCTCTCGGAGGAGATGTTCCGCGGTCTGTCGCCCTGGCTCAACTGGCTGCCCGGCCGCCTCATGCACGTGAACGTGCTCGCCTGCGGCATCTTCGGCTCGGTCTCCGGCTCGTCGGCCGCGACCTGCGCGACCGTCGCCAAGATCGCCCTGCCGGAGCTGAAGAAGCGCGGCTACGACGACACCGTGAGCCTCGGCTCGCTCGCCGGCGCCGGCACGCTCGGCATCCTCATCCCGCCTTCGATCACCATGGTGGTCTACGCCGTCGCGGCGAACGTCTCGATCATCCAGATCTTCCTCGCCGGCTTCCTGCCGGGCCTTCTCGTGATGGCGCTCTACTCCGGCTACATCATCGTCTGGGCGCTGCTGAACCCGGGAAAGCAGCCGCCGCCCGAGCCGCCGATGACCCTGCGCGAGAAGCTCCGCGAGTCGGCGAACCTCATCCCGTGCACGCTCCTCATCCTGCTCGTCTTCGTGACCCTGCTCCTCGGCTGGGCGACCGCGACCGAATGCGCCGCCTGGGGCGTGCTCGGCTCGTTCGCCATCGCGTGGTGGTCCGGAACGCTGACCTGGGACGCGTTCTGGCACAGCGTCATGGGCACGACGCGCATCACCTGCATGATCATGCTGATCCTTGCCGGCGCGTCGTTCATGTCGACCTCGATGGCCTACACCGGCATCCCGCTGGCGCTCGCCGCCTGGGTCGACGCGCTGCACCTCTCGCCCTACGCGCTGATCGCGGCGCTCACCGTGATGTACATCATCCTCGGCACGGCGCTCGACGGCATCTCGATGATCGTGCTGACGACCGCGGTCGTCATTCCGATGATCAAGCAGGCTGGCTTCGACCTCGTCTGGTTCGGCATATTCCTCGTGCTCGTCGTCGAGATGGCTGAGGTCTCGCCGCCGGTCGGCTTCAATCTCTTCGTGCTGCAGACCATGAGCGGCAAGGATTCAAACACCGTCGCGCTTGCGGCGCTGCCGTTCTTCTTCCTCCTCGTCGCGGCGGTCGCCATCATCACGGTCTGGCCCTGGATCGTGATGGTGCTCCCCAAGCTCGCTTTTCCCGATTAGTGTCAGGCCACGAACGAACCCAGGGAGAACTTCGACCTATGAAACCCATCACCCGCCTCGCGCTTGCCCTGACCGGTGCGCTCGCGCTTGCAGCGCCGGCTGCGGCGCAGACCAAGTGGAATCTGCCGAACGCTTATCCGGCCGACAATCCCCATACCGAGAACCTTGTCCTGTTCACGAAGGACGTCGCCGACGCCACCGGCGGCAAGCTCCAGATCGCCGTCCACGCCAACGCCTCGCTGTTCAAGGCGCCGGAGATCAAGCGCGCGGTGCAGACCGGGCAGGCGCAGATGGGCGAGGTGCTGATCTCGCTCCACGAGAACGAGGATCCGATCTACGGCCTCGACGTCGTGCCCTTCCTCGCGACCTCGTTCGAGCAGGCGAAGAAGCTCTGGGACGTCCAGAAGCCGGCGGTCGAGAAGAAGCTCGCCTCGCAGGGGATCATGCTGCTGTTCGCGGTGCCGTGGGCGCCGCAGGGCATCTACGCCAAGAAGGAGCTGAACTCCCTCGAAGATATGAAGGGCCTGAAGTGGCGGGCCTACAATGTCGGCACGTCGCGCATCGGCGAGCTCGTCGGGGCGCAAGCGGTGACGATCCAGGCGGCGGAGCTGCCGCAGGCGCTCGCGACCGGCGTCGTCAACTCGTTCATGTCGTCCGGCGGCACCGGCTACGATTCGAAGGCCTGGGAGTCGCTCACCCACTTCTACGACACGCAGGCCTGGATCCCGAAGGACGTGACCTTCGTCAACAAGGCGGCCTTCGACGGGCTCGACAAGGCGACGCAGGACGCGATCCTGAAGGCCGCCGCAACCGCGGAGGAGCGCGGCTGGAAGATGTGGCAGGAGAAGTCCGGCTGGTATCTCGAGCAGCTCAAGGCCAAGGGCATGAAGGTGCTGCCGCCGAGTCCCGAGCTTGCCGCCGGCTTCCGCAAGATCGGCGAGCAGCTCACGGCCGACTGGCTCAAGAAAGCCGGGGCCGACGGCCAAGCCGTCGTCGAGGCCTACAAGAAGTCGATCGGGACGAACTGAGCGCGCGGCTCGCCTCTCCTGCTTGCGGGAGAGGCGGCCGGCGGAACGTCAGGCGCGCTGCGGCCGAGCCGTCAGGCCGCGGCGACGCATTCCGGGTGCGGCTTCAGCACCCGCTTCGTCGAGGCGGGGTGCTTCGCGAGCATGGCCGGCGGGCGGATCGGCCGGGCCGAGAAGTTGCCGCCGCAGTTCGGGCACCGGCCGCCGAAGCGAGCCGTCGCGCAAGGAGCGCAGAAGGTGCATTCGTAGGTGCAGATCACCGCGTCCGGCGCCTCCGGCGGCAGGTTCTTGTCGCAGCATTCGCAGCTCGGCTTGAGCAGGAGCATGGGCGCTTCTCCCGGAAGGACGCCAGCATGCGCGCCGGCCGGCGCGGCCGCAAGCCGAGACGGCGGGTCGACGGACATCGACGCGATCGCGCCCAGTCGCGAAAAAGGCCGGGATGGTCCCCGGCCTTCGGCACCAAAGCGCGGCGACCGGGCCTATTCGGCGGCGGCGGGCGTCTCGGCCTTCGCCGGGCCGGCGCCCTGGCGGTCGGTGCGCTCGGCGATGCGGGCCGACTTGCCGCGGCGATCGCGCAGGTAATAGAGCTTGGCGCGCCGGACCTTGCCGCGGCGCACGACCTTGATCGAGTCGATCATCGGCGAATAGAGCGGGAAGACGCGCTCGACCCCCTCGCCGTAGGAGATCTTGCGGACGGTGAAGCTTTCCTGGAAGCCGGCGCCGGCGCGGGCGATGCACACGCCCTCATAGGCCTGCACCCGGGCGCGCTCGCCCTCCTTGACCTTGACGTTGACGATCAGGGTGTCACCGGGCTGGAAGTCCGGCACGTCCCTGCCGAGCTTCTCGATCTGCTCGCGGTCGAGCTGCTGGAGGATGTTCATGGGTCAATGCTCCTGCCGTGGCGCGCGAGCCTGTCCGGCGACAGCCGCGCGAGGATTTCGGCATCCTGTTGTGAGTTGCGGCGCGCTATACAGGAGCGGACGGAGCTTGTCGACCCGGTCCGATCGGAGCCGTGACCGATCCGAGTGAGGCGTCTAGCTCAGCGTGCATCTCGATCGGAACCGCGATAGGCTGGAGCAATGATATCGTCAGAAAAAATCGCTCAGGTCGCCGGCGAGGTGGCCGCCGCCAATCTTAGCGCGAAGAGCATTGAGACCGTGCTGAGCGCGCCCGCTTCGGACTCGGAGGGACGTGATGCGGTGCGCATCACCATCGTAATCAAGCCGGGAATTGCTGCCAAGCTGAAGGACGACGCCGTGCTCGACACCCTCGTCGAAATAAGACGTCGCCTTGAGCAACTTGGTGAGGAACGGCTACCCCTTATTGAATACGCCACGAAAAACGAGCTTGAGTATCGTGGCGATTCTGAATCCTGAGCATCTGTTCGAGCAAGCCGAGAAGCTGGTTATCCCGCCCTCGGCCGGCCCTCCGCGGCAGGTGGATGTTAGGCGTGCGGTCTCTGCCTCGTATTACGGCGTATTCCATGCCGCGGCGGCGGCCGAGGCTGATCATTTCGTTGGTGTCACGAAGCGGTCAACCAGCCAATATGGACTCGTGTATCGATGAATAGATCACAAATGGCTGAGAGAATTCTGCGACGACGTTCGCAAACCTACTCCGCCGCAGAAGTACGTTTCTCATATCCCGGCAAATGGTTTTGGTCCAAACGTGTTTGCGTTCGCCACCGCCGTTGTCGAATTGCAGGGCAAGAGACACGCCGCCGATTACGATCCGATGAT
>DAINQO010000002.1:0-72258 GCA_036742625.1 Microvirga sp. | reverse complement strand
CGCCGCCGGCGACGAGCCCGGCGAAATGCGCGATGTCGACCATGAAGAAGGCCCCCACCGCATCGCAGATCTCGCGGAAGCGGGCGAAATCCCAGAAGCGCGAATAGGCGGAGCCGCCGGCAACGATCACCTTCGGCTTGTGCTCATGGGCGAGCCGCTCGAGCCCATCCATGTCGATGCGCTGGTCGTCGCGCCGGACGTTGTAGCTCACGACGTTGAACCATTTGCCCGACATGTTCACCGGCGAGCCATGGGTCAGGTGCCCGCCGGAGGCGAGGTCGAGCCCCATGAAGGTGTCGCCCGGGCGCATCAGGGCCATGAAGACGGCCTGGTTCGCCTGTGAGCCGGAGTTCGCCTGAACATTGGCGAAGCGGCAGTCGAACAGCCGGCAGGCACGCTCGATCGCGAGCTTCTCGGCGATGTCGACGAACTGGCAGCCGCCGTAGTAGCGCCGGCCGGGATAGCCCTCGGCGTATTTGTTCGTCATGATCGAGCCTTGCGCCTCGAGCACGGCGCGCGAGACGATGTTCTCGGAGGCGATGAGCTCGATCTCCTGGCGCTGACGACCGAGCTCGAGCTCGATCGCGCCGGCGATCTCCGGATCGGCGCCAGCAAGGTCCGCCGAGAAGAAGCTGTCCGAGAATGGCCGCTTCGCCGCCTGGGTCGCGCTCATGCCCGCCTCGATCGTGATCTGGTGTCTCGGGAGCCCCGCCGAACGACGGCCGGGCGACGTCCGTCCGATAACTCGGTCGCGAACCGGCGCGGTCTAGCATGCGTCGCGGCACGGCGCCAACTCGGCGAGGCGCCGGTAGCGCATGCCGAGACGGGTAAAGCCCGTCGCGTTCGCTTCAAATCCACATCAATTTCGCCTCGGCTTTGCCGACAAACAGCAAAGCAACGCGGGGTCAAATCCACGTATTCGCAAAAATCCCGGCTTCACACCTTCATCGATACTGTGGCACCCGATGCAACAGTTTAGGTGAGTTGCGAGCCATGGCCAGGCGTTATCTCTCGGATTTCTCCCATGACCAAGGCGGCAATACCGCGATGGTGTTCGCGCTCAGCCTCGTTCCGGTGATCTTCGCCGCCGGCTCCGCGCTCGACTACTCCCGCGCCGGGGACCTTCGCACCAAGCTGCAGGTCGCGACCGACGGTACGCTGCTCAGCCTCTGCCAGGCGAAGACGTCGCTGTCGAAGGACCAGCTGCAGGACATGGCGTTGAAGTCGGTGCGGGCCTACCTGCCGAACGGCGGCGTCACCGTCGACCCGCTTGTCGTCTCGACGAGCCCGCGCGTCGTCACGATGACCTCGCACGCCACCTACGACACGACCTTCGCCCGGGTGTCCGGCTTCAACAGCATGGCGCTCAGCGCCACCGGCACCTGCTCGGCCGAGGAGCGCTTCTTCGAGATCGCGCTCGCCCTCGACACCACGGGCTCGATGGCGAACTCGTCAGGCACGGTGTCGAAGATCGAGGCCCTGAAGAAGGCGGCGGCGGACTTCGTCGACTTCGTCGCGACGAGCGGCACGCTGGCGGGCCACACCAAGGTGGCGCTGGTGCCGTTCTCGGCCGCGGTCGCGGTCGACCCGACGACCTACCGCACCGCGACCTGGATCGACCAGGCCGGCCGGTCGAGCCTGCATTGGAACAACCTCGACGCGGCCGGAACCGGCTACAAGAGCCGCCTCGACTTCTTCACCAAGCTGCGCAGCTCCTATCTCGGCTGGGACTGGGCCGGCTGCTTCGAATCGCTGCCTTATCCGGCGAACACGCAGGACGGAAAGCCCGATCCGAACGTTCCCGACAGCCTCTATGTGCCGATGTTCGCCCCCGACGAGGCCGGCAGCGGCGGCTCGCCGAGCCATACCGAGACGAGCTCGGGCAGGACCCAGTACACCTCGAACAGCTACATCAGCGACAAGAACGGGATCGCCGGCTGCAATACCGACCCGCCGGACGACAAGACGCGCATGATGCGCGGGTGCAAGTACCTCAGCCCGCAGAGCGTCACGACCTCGAGCGGGCGCGGCCCGAACTTCATGTGCCGCTCGCGGCCGCTGACCCGGCTCACCGCCAGCACGGCGACGCTCAAGAGCGAGATCGCTGCGCTCGACGCCAACGGCAACACCAACATTCACGAGGGGCTGCTCTGGGGCTGGCGGACGCTGTCGCCGAACAGCGTCTTCGCCGACGGCGTCCCCTACACCCAGAAGAACACCACCAAGGTGCTGGTGCTCATGACCGACGGCATGAACACCTGGGGCTCGCAGTCGAATACGGTTCTGAAGTCGAACTACTCGGCCCACGGCTACTGGAAGAATGCCGACGCCACGACGCCGAACCTGCGCTTCCCGGCAGCGAACGCGAACGTCGCAAACGACGCCCAGGCCCGCGCCGCGATGGACGCGCTCGTGCGCGAGACCTGCAGCAACGCCCGTTCGAAGGTCATGGTCTACACGATCGGGTTCAGCGTCGCGACCGACCCGATCGACCAGCAGGGCCTGAACCTCCTCGCCGACTGCGCCGGCTCCGCCGACCGCACCTTCGTCGCGAACGACGCCAAGGGGCTGATCGCCGCCTTCCAGACGATTGCGAAGAGCATCGGGACGCTGCGCCTGACGCAGTAAAGGGCCTCCTCAAAGAAAAGGCCCGCCTCGCGGCGGGCCTTTTCGCTTCGGCGCTGCGGAAGAGGTCAGTTGACCTGCTCTTCCGGCTCCTTGTCGACCGCCCGCGCGACCGGGATCGAGCCGAGGCCATCGCGGTTGTAGATGTCGTCGCGGAACTGCACCACGCCTTCCGGCGTCGCCCAGGCGGTGATGTAGGTCCAGTAGACGTTGACGGGTTGCGCGAGCCGCGCGTCGATGCGCTGGCCGCCTTCGATCGTCTGGTCGATCTGGTCGCGGCTCCAGCCCGGCGTGTCCCTGAGCAGGAAGGTGATGTAGTCGCGCACGTTCTGCACCCGTACGCAGCCCGACGAGACGAAGCGGAAATCGTCGCCGAAGATGCCCTTCGAGGGCGTGTCGTGCATGTAGACGCCGTGCGGGTTCGGGATGTTGATGCGCACGAAGCCCATCGAGTTGAGGTCGGCGCCGGGGTCCTGCCGGAACATGTAGCGCGTCGCCTCGTCCGAGTTCCAGTTGACCCGCTGCGGCGCGATCTCCTCGCCCTTCGGCGAGTAGATGCGGATCTTGTTCTCGGTGAGGTAGTTCGGCTCCTTCTGCATCTTCGGGATCAGATCCTTCTTGATGATCGAAGCCGGGACGGTCCAGAACGGGTTGAAGTTCACCTCGGTGATCTTGGCGTTCATGATCGGCGACTGCCGGTCGATCTTGCCGACGCCGGCGGCGTGGCGGCTCGCGACCCGCCCCTCCTCCACCGTCTCGACGACGGCGGCCGGGACGTTCACGATCACGTAGCGGTGGCCGAGATTGCCCGAATAGGAGCGCAGCCGCACGACGTTGAGCTCGAGCTGGCGCAGGCGGATCTCGGCCGGGACGTTGAGCGCCGCGATCGTCGAGGCGTTGAGCGCGCCGGTGGTGTTGAGGCCGTGCCGGGCCTGGAAGCGGCGGACGCCGGCCTCGACATAGGAATCGTAGACCGGCGAATGGCCGACCGCCGGGTCCAGGTCGCCGGTCTGGATCAGGCGCTGGCGCAGCGACAGCAGCACCGGACTCGTCGAGCCGACGCGCATCTGGCCGGCCCGGACCGGCTCCCAGCCGCCGCGGTTGACGATGTCGCGATAACGCTCGATCATCTCCTCGGTCGCGGCGAGCGCCTGCCCGGAAAGGATCGGCGTCGACGAGCGCGGCACGCGGATGCGCGACGCGGCGTCGTAGTTCTGCTGCCACTCGGCCTGGCCGCCGGCTTGAGCGAAGTCCTGCGCCGAAGCCATTGGCGCGGCTAGCGAAAGAGCCACCGTACCGGTGACGAGAGAAGCGCGAAGTTTCATCGATCCAGAAGCCCGCGGAAGCCTTGTTCTTGGTTGCCCCGATCCGGCGGCGCGAGGCGGTCCCGACCCCGCCCACCGTTCTCTTCGAAAGTGCTCAGGCGCGGTTAACGAACCATGAGCAGTCGGGCCGTTTTGTGGCGGTCGACCATGGCGGATCGAAGGCGCGAGCCGGCGCCTGGCTTATGTGGCGGCCGCACAACAGCCGGTTTGCGCCGACCGTCAGGCGAAGCCCGCCCCTCGCTCAGATCAAAACATTGGTAGGCGAGGCCAGTTTCCCGCCTGAAACGCGTTGAAAATACCCTGGAGAACACCTTGGTCGGTGATGAAGAAGCTCATTGCAATTCTCCAGGGTCCTGATCAATCAAGAGGAAGAGCGCGATTTCGCGGAGCCGCAGGTCAAGCTCGCGCCAGCGCGGTTTCGGGAAGTAGTTGGTCCATTGCCCCCACGGCGTCCGCCAGCCGGCTTCGTCCCAGGCCCAACTGACGGAGACACGACGGTCCGCCGTGATGATCCATTGTCGGCACTCCCGCACCGAAGCACCCGTATGTCTGCAGACCACCACGAGGTCGCGCGGGCTCGGCCAGAGCCGCTGGGCGGCTGGAAGTCGATACTGGGTACCGCTCGGCCGGTCGCGTCGCGGGGGTGTTACGTCCTGGCGAACGAAATAGCCGTCCTCGTCTGGATCGGGAGCCTCGGACGGCGCAAGGTTAGAGAGCTGAGGGAGCGGTGCCCCAGTGCTTCCGGGTCTGTGGATGCCGACGGAAAGCGGCGACGAGCTATTCGATAGCGGCACCTCGTTGGGGGGCCTTCGAGGAGACGACCTTCATCTCGCCGAGCGACCTCCGCTACAATCTGTACGCTGACCCAGTGCGGCTCCTCCTCGAAGGCGCGGCGTGCCTTCTCCGGGTCGGCGAGCGCTTGGCGAAGCGTGAGCCACGTATTGCCGAAGGTCGACATCGCGGTCCAAGAGGGAAGGAAATTGATCCTATCGAGCGAGCTTGGCGAGGGCGGTAGTCCGATTCTGCGCCCGAAGATCTCGACGGCGACCCGGCCGTCCGGCAATTGCGGGAATGGTTGAGCGTTGGTCGGAACGG
The DNA here is from genome assembly GCA_036742625.1 of Microvirga sp. Classification (GTDB taxonomy): domain Bacteria; phylum Pseudomonadota; class Alphaproteobacteria; order Rhizobiales; family Beijerinckiaceae; genus JAJKJG01. The sequence continues at coordinate 67,213 of DAINQO010000002.1, read as the reverse complement.
ATAAGGCGAGAAGAGCGCCGAAGAGCGCCACCACGCCACAGGCAGCTGCCTGAATAAGCTTCAGACCAATGTCCATCGTTCGCCGCAATGCCTCACTCCCGAAAATAAAATACAAAATCGGACGGGCATCTTGCGGGTCTCAATAGCCGAAATGACTACGCGAAGCCCTACGAGCGCCGCCCCAAACGGCCCGCAAGAATTGCCTCACCGCGGCCGAGGAGGAGCGCCGCGGCGACGACCGCCGCGACGAACAGAAAGGACGCCCCAGCCGGCGCGAGGCCGGATGGGACGCCAAGGTGCAGCGCGTCAGCGATGCGTGAGAGCAGCGAAGCGATCACAGACGGTAGCGGATCTGGTCGGTCCAGAAGCGCTCGAGGCGGGTCAGCGCCTGGTTGAGACGCGAGAAATCGTCGTCGGAGATGCCGCCGATCGGGTGGATCGTCTGGCTGTGCTTGTCGTACAGCGCCTTGACGATCTCGTGCACCGCCCGGCCTTTCTCGGTCAGGCTGATGCGCACCGAGCGGCGGTCGACCCGCGAGCGGGCGTGATGGAGATAGCCCATCTCGACGAGCTTCTTGACGTTGTAGGAGACGTTCGAGCCGAGGTAGTAGCCGCGGGTGCGCAGCTCGCTCGCGGTCAGCTCCTTGTCGCCGATGTTGTAGAGCAGCAGCGCCTGGACGCTGTTGACGTCATCGCGGCCGCGGCGCTCGAACTCGTCCTTGATGACGTCGAGCAGGCGGCGGTGGAGCCGCTCCACGAGGTGGAGGGCTTCGAGATAGTGGGGCTTCACCTGCACGTCGGCTTCGCGACGGACCGGAGCGGCCACAGCTTTCACTGCAGTATTCATCTGACGCCTCGCCATTTTCCCTGTCCGGCCGGCTTTTCCCGGTCCGCTTATGGCAGGCAAACTAGGTTACGCGTGTGAAAACCCGATTAAATAGTACGATGAATTCTGAATTTACTCCTCTGGGTAAATCAATATCGAACCAAGGACCTATTTACCCTGACGAACCCTTCACGATGAATTTCACATTCACCCTATCGGCCCTCCTCCCCGGCCGCGAGCCACGAGATGGCGAGGTAGGCGAGGATGAAGGCGAGGAAGAAGCCGATCGAGACCGTGTTGCTCGGCACCACCGAGGGGAAGAAGAAGGACAGGATGAGGTGGCTCATGATCGCCAAGAGCCACATCACGCCGCCCCAGACGTTGCCGAGCCACAGGCCGACGGCGGCGATCGGATCGATGACCGCGAAATAGATGATCGTCGCCTGGTGGCCGAGGAGCCGCGCCTCGAACGGCGGCACCGGGTAGCCGGCGCCGAGGATCAGGGCCCAGGCGGACAGGCCTTTCGCGATCCACAGCAGCGCCAGGAGGCGCATGTACCAGAGGAGCACCAGGTCCCAGCGCGCGGCGCGTTTCGTCCGCGGCTCGGCCGAGCGGTCGCGGATGGCGTCGTCGCCGCCCTCGAAGGCGAGATTGTCGCGTCGGAAGCGGGCCATCAGGAGAGCTCCAGCTCGGCCGGGCCGAGATCGGCAAAGTGGCCCTCGACCACCCTAGCATCGACGGCGTCGAGCGTCGCCGGGCGCCAGCGCGGGGCGCCGTCCTTGTCGATGATCGCGGCGCGGACGCCCTCGTAGAAGTCGTGGCCGGCGATGATGCGGGATACGATGCGGAACTCGGTTCGCATGGCGTCCTCGAATTCGAGAGCGCCGCCGCGGCGCATCTGCTCGCGGGCAACCGCTAGGCTCGTGGGCGATTTCGCGCGCATCGTGGCGGCGGTTTTCCGAGCGAATGCAGAGCCTTGCGCGGCAGCGGCATCAAGGCGCTCGAGGATCTCAGGCACGGTCGGCCCGGCGAAGCAGCGGTCGATCGTCTCGCGCTCTCCGGAAAGCAGGGGTCCGCCCGGCGTGTGGGCGAAGCGCGCCAGCGCGTCGTCCACGGGCTCGCCGGCGACGAGCGCGTCCCCGACCTCAGGCAGCGTGGCCGAGGGCACGGCGTGGGTCGCAACTCCGAGCGCGAGCGCGTCGGCGCCCCGCACCCGGTCGCCGGTGAGCGCGAGATATGTGCCGGTCTCAGCCGGCAGGCGCGGCAGCGCATAGGTCGCGCCGACGTCGGGGAAGAAACCGATGCCGACCTCCGGCATCGCGAACTGGTAGCGGTCGCCGGCGACCCGATGGCTGCCGTGAAGCGAGATCCCGACGCCGCCGCCCATGACGATGCCGTCGATGAGGGCCACATACGGTTTGGGATAGCGCTTGATGCGCACGTTCAGCGGGTATTCGTCGCGCCAGAAGCGCAGAGCCTCCTCGTGGCGGCCGGCCTTGCCGAGATCGTAGAGGTGGCGGATGTCGCCGCCGGCGCAGAAGGCGCGCTCGCCGGCGCCGGTCACGACGATGCGGGTCACCGCCGGGTCGTCGGCCCATGCGTCGAGCGCGCGGGAAAGCGCGAGCACCATGGCGTGGGTGAGGGCGTTCAGCGCCTGGGGCCGGTTCAGCGTGACGAGACCCGCGGCTCCTCGCCGCTCGCACAGGAGTTCCGCCTCGGCCATTCGCTCCTCCGCCCCCGCGGCGGCTTAAAGCCTCGCGTCCGAGCCGCGTCAATCGCAAGGTCCGGGCTTCTCCGATCGGGGTCTCCCCTCATCCCTGGATCGATTCTAATGTGCTAGGAAAAGGCCGACCCCGAGCCTTCCGGTGCCGTGGAGCCGCGCATGTCCTCGAGCCTGACCCCGTTCACCCGGCCCGCCGCCCGCGACAAGCGCACCGAGGCCGCGACCGCGACGCCGCCGCTCGGGCTCGTCCAGCGCCCGCGCCGCAACCGCAAGGCCGACTGGTCGCGCCGGCTCGTCGCCGAGCATGTGCTGACCGTCGACGATCTGATCTGGCCGCTGTTCCTGATCGACGGCACGGGGCGGCGCGAGCCGGTCTCCTCGATGCCGGGCGTCGAGCGCCTGACCGTCGACGAGGCGGTGCGCGAGGCGGCGCGCGCGGCGCGGCTCGGCATCCCGGCGATCGCCGTCTTCCCGAACACCGATCCCGCGCTGCGCGACCCCCGCGGCTCCGAGGCGCTGAACGGCCGCAACCTCGTCTGCCAGGCCGTGCGCGCCATCAAGGCGGCGGTGCCGGAGATCGGCGTCGTCACCGACGTGGCGCTCGATCCGTATACCAGCCACGGCCATGACGGCCTTCTCGAAGGCGAGCGGATCCTCAACGACGAGACGGTCGCCGTGCTCGTCGAGCAGAGCCTCACCCAGGCCGAGGCCGGGGCCGACGTCATCGCGCCCTCCGACATGATGGATGGGCGCGTCGGCGCGATCCGCCGCGGCCTCGACGACGCCGGCTTCCACGACGTGCAGATCATGGCCTATGCGGCGAAATACGCCTCGGCCTTCTACGGCCCGTTCCGGGACGCGGTCGGCACCAACGCGACGCTCACCGGCGACAAGCGCACCTACCAGATGGACCCCGGCAACACCGACGAGGCGCTGCGCGAGGTGGCGCTCGACCTCGACGAGGGCGCCGACATGGTGATGGTCAAGCCCGGCCTTCCCTATCTCGACATCGTACGGCGGGTGAAGGAGACCTTCGGCGTGCCGACCTTCGCCTACCAGGTGTCGGGCGAGTACGCGATGATCGAGGCCGCCGCCCGCAACGGCTGGCTCGACGGCGAGCGCGCCATGATGGAGAGCCTCCTAGCATTCAAGCGCGCCGGCGCGGATGGCGTGCTCACCTACTTCGCGCCGCGGGCGGCCGAGAAGCTGAAGGCGCTGGACTGATATTGTGGGCGCGATTCCCCCAAGCCCCTCATCCTGAGGCGCGAGCCCCCGGGTCCGGCCTTTGGCCGGCCCGAGGACAGGCTCCAGCGAGCCTCGAAGGACGCACCCTGCCGATGCGGCGCCCAATTTTCGGTGCGTGCTTCGAGGCTCGCTCCGCTCGCACCTCAGCATGAGGAAGGTTGCGGTGGCCCCTCCGCTTCGCGGAAAGCTCGTGCGGATTGCTGCCCTCGCCCCAGCTCTTTTCGCGCTCGCCGCCACTGCGCTCCTTTCCGCCTGCGGCCTTTCCGTCGACGCCGAGCAGGCGCGGGTGTGCCGGCTTGCGCTGCCGGCGCTCAATCCCGACGGCGGGCAGATCAGGGTCGTGCGCACCGTGCCCTGGCTCGAGGCCTACTCGATCCGGGTCGAATACCGCGTCGAGCGCGAGGGGCGGCCGGCACTCGAGCGCTACGTCATCTGCCGCTTCGCCGCCGAGGGGCTGTCGGCGAACAAGGCCGATCTCGTCGGGCTGTCGACCGAGGCGGGGCCGGTCGCCGGCTCGACCGTCTATCTCCTCAAGCGCTTCTACATCGACTCGCCCGAGGGGGTGGCCGGCGACCCCGGCCCGGGCGAGCGCGCCGCCGGGCTGATCGAGGTGCCGCGCCCCCTCGCCTACGGGCTGCAGCAGATGCTCTCCGGGCTGCCGAGGACCGCGATCTACGGCCTCCTCGCCGCCGCCTACGCCCTCGTCTTCGGGCTCGTCGGCCGCTTCAACCTCGCCTTTGGCGAGCTTGCCGCGCTCGGCGCCGCCGCGACCGCCGTCGGGGTTGCGCTGCTCTTGCGTCTCGGGGAGGCGGCGCCCCTGCCGGGGCTTCTGTTCGGAGCCGGCTGCGCGGTGTTTGCCGGCGCGATCCACGGCGCCGTCGGCGGCTATTGGACCATGGCGCGGATCGGCGGCCGAAGCGGGCAGCCAAGCCTGGTCGCGACCGTCGGGCTGTCGCTCGCGCTGATGGAGTATCTGCGCATCGCGCAGGGCACCGCGACGGTGTGGTTCCCCCCGGTCTGGTCCGAGAGCTGGCCGCTCCTGCGCTCGACCGACTTCGTCGTCAGCATCACGCCCGTGTCCCTGCTCACCACCGCGATCGGGCTTGGCGCCGGCGGCGCCGTCCTCCGGTTGATGCGCCGTTCCGGCTTCGGGCGCGCCTGGCGGGCCTATGCCGACGACGCCAAGGCGGCGGCGCTTTTCGGCGTCGACGGGCGCCGCCTCCTGATCCGCACGCTCGCCCTCAGCGGCGGGCTCGCCGGGCTCTCGGGCGCCCTCGTCGTGCTGCAATATGGCGGGCTCGGCTTTGCCGGCGGTTTCGGGCTCGGCCTGAAGGCGCTCGTCGCGGCGGTGGTCGGCGGCGTCGGCTCGGTCGCCGGCGCATTCCTCGGCGGCTTGGCCATCGGCCTCTTCGAGACGGTGTGGTCGATGCTGATGCCGATCGACGCCCGTGACATCGCCCTCTATTCCGTGCTGATCGCGGTCCTGGTCTTCCGCCCGGGCGGGTTCTTCGGGATGAAGGAGCTGGGGCCGCGCCAGGTTTGAGGGACCGCGCCATGGGCCGCTTTGCGATCGACGTCGAGGATGTTCGGCGCGCCGCCGCGACGATCGCCGGCCACGTCCTACGCACGCCGCTCGTCTCGGCGCCGCGGCTGTCCGAGCTCACCGGCGCGACGGTGTTCGTGAAGCACGAGAACATGCACCCGACCGGCGCCTTCAAGGAGCGCGGCGCCGTCAACAAGCTCGTGAGCCTTCGGCCGCAGGAGCGCCGGCGCGGCGTCATCGCCATGTCGGCCGGCAACCACGCCCAGGCGGTCGCCTACCACGCCAAGCGCCTCGGCATCCCGGCGACGATCGTCATGCCGGCCCTGACGCCGCTCGTGAAGGTCGAAAGCACGCGCGCCCACGGAGCGACCGTGGTGCTCGAGGGCGAGGGCCTCGCCGATTCGGGCGAGCGGGCGCATGCCATCGCCGAGAGCGAAGGCCTCGCCTTCGTCCACCCCTACGACGATGCCCTGGTCATGGCCGGTCAGGGCACCGTCGCCCTCGAGATCCTCGCCGACTGCGCGGATCTCGACCAGCTCGTGGTGCCGATCGGCGGCGGCGGCCTGATCTCGGGCATCGCGGTCGCCGCCAAGGCCCTGCATCCGACGATCCGGATCGGCGGCGTCCAGGCGGCGCTCTATCCCTCCTTCTTCAATCTCGTCCGAGGCGAGTCGCGCCCGATCGGCGGCGCGACGCTTGCCGAGGGCATCGCGGTCAAGACCGTCGGCGAGCTGACCCTCCCGGTCGTGCGCGCCCTCGTCGACGACATCGTCCTCGTCGAGGAGGCGACGATCGAGCGCGCCGTCAACGCCTACGCCACGCTTCAGCGCACGATGGCCGAGGGCGCCGGCGCCGCCGGCCTTGCGGCTATGCTTACGAGACCCGATCTCTTCCGGGGACGCAGGGTCGGTCTCGTCCTCTGCGGCGGCAACATCGACGCGCGGCTTCTCGCCTCCGTCATGGTCCGCGAGCTCGAACGGGAGGACCGGATCGCCTCGTTCCGCATCACCTCGCATGATCGGCCGGGTTTCCTCGGCCGCGTCGCGAGCCGGCTCGGCGCGCTCGGGGCGAACATCCTCGAGGTCTCGCATGGCCGCCTGTTCCTCGACGTGCCGGCGAAGGGGGTCACGATCGACGTGACGATCGAGACCCGCGGCGCCGGGCATACCGCCGAGATCCTCGCCGCGCTCACCGACGACGGGCTCGACCCGCAGCGCATCAATCACCGCGGCCTCTCCGAGACCGCCTATTGAAAGGCTTCGCCATGGCGAACGGATACGACACCCGGCCGAACTCGATGCCGCCGGCCGGCGGATGGGTGCCGGCCGCGACGACCGAGGGCGTGCTCGGCCGCCGGATGTTCGGCTATCTCGTCGACCTCGTCATGATCGGCTTCCTGGCGCTGATCCTGGCGCTGTTCATCGGCTTCATCGGGCTCTTGACGCTCGGTCTCGGCTGGAGCCTGTTCGCGGTCCTGCCGTTCACCGGCATCATCTACAGCGCGATCACGCTCGGCGGCCCGCATCAGGCGACGATCGGCATGCGCATGATGGGGGTCCGCGCCATGGACGCCGCGACCGGCGGCCCGGTCGACCGCCTGACCGCCGCCGTGCACGCGCTCCTGTTCTACGTCGCCGCCACGACCTTCATACTGTGGCTGGTCGACGTCGCGCTCGGGTTCCTGCGCCCGGACCGGCGGCTCGGCCACGACCTTCTCGTCGGCATCGTGCTGGCCCGCGCCGCCTGAGCGCCTGCGGCGCCGGAAGTGCTTGAGACCGTCTGGCGCAGTGCTACGTTTACGGCGGCGGTCCGGTTTCCCGGACGCTGCCGCAGCAGAGAAAGCGCGTGACGAGTCACCCCCGCGATACGCCCCAGTTCTACCTGACGGCGCCATCCCCTTGCCCCTACCTGCCGGGCAAGGAGGAGCGGAAGGTGTTCACGCATATCGTCGGCAAGCGCGCCCGGGAGATGAACGAGATCCTGACGCAAGGCGGCTTCCGGCGCTCGCAGACCATCGCCTATCGCCCCGCCTGCGAGGCGTGCCGCGCCTGCGTCTCGGTGCGGGTGGTGGTCGACGAGTTCGAGCCCTCGGGCAACATGCGCAGGGTCTTGCGCCTGAACCGCGACCTCGTCGGCGGCGCGGCGCCGAACCGCCCCTCCTCGGATCAGTACTCGCTCTTCCGCCGCTATCTCGATTCGCGCCACGCCGATGGCGGCATGGTCGACATGACGGTGCTCGACTACGCGATGATGGTCGAGGACAGCCACGTCGAGACCCGCGTCGTCGAATACCGCCGGCGCGGGCCGGACACGGCGATCAACGGCCGCGGCCGCGGCGACGTCCTCGCCGTGTGCCTCACCGACGTGCTCGGCGACGGTCTCTCGATGGTCTACTCCTTCTACGATCCCGAAGAGGACCACCGCAGCCTCGGCACCTTCATGATCCTCGACCACATCACCCGCGCCCGGGCGATGGGCCTGCCCTATCTGTATCTCGGCTACTGGGTCGATGGCTCGCCGAAGATGGACTACAAGGCCCGCTTCCGCCCGCAGGAGCGGCTCATGCCGCAGGGCTGGGCGCGGGTGGAATGAGCGTCCGCGCGGTCACTTCGGCTTGTCCGTCGGCAACGGCTCTCGGCGCTTGATATCTGAAGCCGGCATCTCGGGCCGAATCCTCCGCCCGGTCCTGAAATCGCCTGAACGCCGGATCGCGATCCGCCGGCGTCGTCGGGGGGCCGCCGAAACTTTGGCGCTGCGGCGGCAACGGGAACGGCAGCCCGGGATGGGCCGCAGGCGGCGGCGCGGGCGTCGGCACCGCCGGCGGGCGCGTCAGCGTCCAATTGCCGTTCTGGCCGACGAGCGGGAAGCTGCCGGAGAGGATGGCGCCGTCCGGCGACAAGGTGAGCACGCCGCTGCCGCTGTCGGGGCGATCGCTCCAGCCGAAGACCAGCTTCCAGCTCAGCGACAGCTTTCGACCCTCGACGGTTCCGGCGACCCCGTAGGTGAGCACCTTGTTGCCGAACTCACCCCTGACCGCGGAACCCTCCTGGGTCAGCTTGAAGGTCAGATCCCGGTCTGGAAGCAGCCACGCGCCGCCGACGTTGGAGTTGGCCATTGCGTGCCCTCACCATTGGACGCCGGGTCACACGATACACGCCTTGCGAAGGAAGCACATGGGCGCGCCCGGGCGAGTGCGGGCAGGCTCGATCCGACGGCGGGCGCGCGGAAGCCCCCTCGGGCACACGCCCGAGGCAGACCCCGGCCTTGAAAAAAGGCGAGGAGGGGACGCCGAAAATGGAACTAAAGGGTCGGCCGGCCTGTGGCGTCCCCGCGGTTCTCTCGCCCCGGCCTCATCGGACGGGACGCTTCCAGCCGCCTCGACCACCGCTCTTCGGGGACCCTCTGCGGGGCCGCCCCTTGCGGAGCGGCCTTCGGGGTGCCTTTAGCGCCCTATGGGCGCGCCCGGCTCGTAGTGGCCGGGGGGCGGATGTCTTCGGGCCCTCCCGTCCGGCGCCTCACGGAGCCTTTCGGGAAGAAGCCCTGCAGTCGCGGCGGCCGCCCGAGTCGGACGCCACCGAGCGCCCGCCGCGGGACCGCCTCCCCTCCGCCTGCATGACCCGGTGCGCACGCGGCTCCTCGCCGGAGGGGAGCGGCGGCAGATCACCATGGCTGGGAATAGATGTCAAGGATTATTTTCTAACCGCCATAGCCGAAGGTCGCCATGGGCTTTGGGTCTTCCACCCATGGTGGCGGGAAAGGATTAAGTCGCGTGTGCGCCGCTGGCGACTACTTCGGCCCGCGGCCGTAGCGGCGGTCGAAGCTCCAGGAAGTCCACCAAGCCAGCAAAAAAATGAAGCCTCCGAACAGGAGTGCGACGACAGGAACGCCCCAGGTGAACCAAGCAGCATCGGACATGCCGTTAGTCCTCGCTCTTCATGAAGCCGAGCACAAGATGCGCCAGCAGATGTAGGATAAGGCCGACCGGTATCCAAGCCCAGCGCACGTTCTCCAGGGATGTTACGCCTGGGATGACGAAAGCGGCTCCGACGATGGTAAGCGCCAAGGTGTTGAGCGCACCTGCGGCGAGCTTCAGCCGTTCGTTCGCCCGCTTCGCCCTGAGCTTGCGCGGGGACGCTTCCGGATCGACCTCGCCCACCCTCACCCGAACTTATTGTTCTGCGGGAATCCCTTCGGCGGCAAACGCCCCGCCTCGGCCCGGTTGCCGAGCCAGTCCTTGAGCTCATCACTGCTGAATGTGCGTGTGCGGTCGGACGATTGCTTACAGGCGAGGCCATCGGCAAGCGTGAACACCTTGGCGTCGGAGACGCCGCCGTCGCGGTAGCGCTGCAGGCGCACGCCCTTGCCGCGGACCATTTCCGGCAGCTGCTCGACGGGAAAAAGCAGGAGCTTGCGGTTCTCGCCGACGATCGCGACGTGGTCGCCGGCGGCCTCGACCGCGACCGCGAGCCGCGCCTTGCCGTCGACGCTCATGACATTGCGGCCTTTGCGGGTGTTGGCGATCGCGTCGTCGGCCGGGACGATGAAGCCGCGCCCTTCCGAGCTCGCGAGCAGCAGCTTCATGCCGGCCCGGTAGGGGACGGCCGCGACGATGTCGGCGCCGTCGTCGAAATCGACCATGAGGCGGATCGGATCGCCGAAGCCGCGCCCGCCGGGCAGCTTCGCGGCCTCGACCGTGAACACCTTGCCGTTCGAGGCGACGACGAGGAGCTTTGCGGTGGTCTCGGTGAAGAACGAGGTTTTCAGCCCGTCGTCGCCCTTGAACTGGACGCCGGAAAGATCGGCGACGTGGCCCTTCAAGGCGCGGATCCAGCCCTTCTGCGACACGATGACGGTGATCGGCTCGCGCTCGACCATCGCCTCGGCGAAATCGATCTCGGAGGTGTCCGGCGCATCCTCGAAGGTGGAGCGGCGGCGCCCGAGCGGCGTGTCCGGCCCGAAGGTCTTCTTCACCTCGCGGACCTGCCAGGCGACGGTCTTCCACTGCGTCGCCGGCGAGGCGAGGAGCTCCTCGACCTGCTCCTTCTCCTTCGTCAGCTCCTCGAGCTCGCGCTTCAGCTCCATCTCCTCGAGCTTGCGCAAGCTGCGCAGCCGCGTGTCGAGGATGGCGTTCGCCTGCATCTCGGTGAGGCGGAAGACGCGCATCAGCTCCTGCTTCGGCTCGTCCTTCTCGCGGATGATCTTGATGACCCGGTCGAGGTCGAGATAGACGATCAGGAGGCCGCGCAGGATCTCGAGGCGCTTGTCGATCGCGGCGAGGCGGTGGCGCGAGCGCCGGATCAGCACCTCGCGGCGATGGTCGAGCCATTCGCGAAGGCATTCGGCGAGGCCGAGCACCTTCGGCACCTTGCCCCCCGAGAGCACGTTGACGTTGAGCGGGATGCGACTCTCGAGCTCGGTGAGCCTGAACAGCGATTCCATCAGCACGACCGAATCGACGGTGCGGGCGCGCGGCTCGAGCACGATGCGTACGTCCTCGGTCGACTCGTCGCGCACGTCGGCAAGCAGCGGCAGCTTCCGCTCGGCGAGAAGCTCCGCCATCTTCTCGATCAGCCGCGCCTTCGGCAGCCCATAGGGGATCTCGGTGACGACGATGTTCCAGGTGCCGCGGCCGCTCGCCTCCTTGGCCCAGCGCGCCCGCACCCGGAACGAGCCGCGCCCGGTGCGGTAGGCCTCGGCGATCGACGCCTTCGGCTCGACGATGACGCCGCCGGTCGGGAAATCCGGGCCGGGCACGAAGTTGAGGAGCTGCTCGGTCGTCGCCTTCGGATGCGAGATGAGGTAGAGCGCCGCGTCGCAGAGCTCGGCGGCGTTGTGCGGCGGGATCGACGTCGCCATGCCGACCGCGATCCCCTGCGAGCCGTTGGCCAGCAGGTTCGGGAAGGCCGCCGGGAGCACGACCGGCTCCTCCTCCTGGCCGTCGTAGTTCGGGCGGAAATCGACCGCGTCCTCCTCGATGCCTTCGAGGAGGAGCCGCGCGACCTCGGTCATGCGCGCTTCGGTGTAGCGCTGCGCGGCCGGGTTGTCGCCGTCGATGTTGCCGAAATTGCCCTGCCCGTCGACGAGCGGGTAGCGCTGCGCGAAATCCTGCGCCATGCGCACGAGCGCGTCGTAGGCGGCCTGGTCGCCGTGCGGGTGGTACTTGCCGATGACGTCGCCGACGATGCGGGCGCATTTCTTGTAGCCGTGGCCGGGATCGAGGCGCAGCAGCCGCATCGCGTGCAGGATGCGCCGGTGGACGGGCTTCAGGCCGTCGCGGGCGTCGGGCAGCGCCCGGTGCATGATGGTCGAGAGGGCATAGGCGAGATAGCGCTCCTCGAGCGCCTCCTTCAGGTTGATCGTCTCGATGCCCTCGCCGGAGGGCGGGTTGACCGGCTTGCCCATGAACGTGACCTTGTTGTCCGCGAATCAGCCGCGGCGCAGTTGCCGGAAGCTATCAAGGACGAGCGCTAACCGCCCGGTGAAGCTTCGTTTCTTGTGGACAGCGCGACGAAGCGCGAGCGCTCCTCCGGGACCGGCAGCCCGCGCGCCTCGAAGAGATGGGTGCGCAGGAAGAACTCGGTCAAGGCGAAGCCGGCCCTGATCTCGTCCCGGCTCGGCGCGGCGTCGGTCTCCCGGTGCAGGAAGGCCGGCAGCGCGAACAGCCGGCGCATATAGGGCGCGCCGGCGCCGGCGCTGACGGCGCGCCCGCTCTTCGGCGACACGAAGGCGAGGTCGTCGCGCTCGCCCGTCGCGGCGCATTCGGACAGATCGAGGCCGAAGCCGAGCTCGGCGAGAAGCGCGAGCTCGAAGCGCACGAACAGCGCCGGCGCCGTGCCGGCGTCGTCGAGATGATCGGCGAGAGCGACCGCGGCGGCGTAGAGCCCCGGATGCGGGTCACGCTCGGGAACGAGGCGCAAGAGCGAGGCCATCGCGGCGATGCCGTAGAGCGCGAGCGGCGAGGCGATCAGCCGCGACGAGCGCATCGTCTGGCCCTCGATCGTGAAGATGCCGAGATGCTCGTCGAGCCGCGCCCGCCACACCGCCTCGACCGAGTTCCCGGGCTGCAGCACCGGCGAGAGGCGCTTCGAGCGCCCGCCATGGACAAGCCCGAGATGGCGCCCATGCGCCCGCGTCATCAGCTCGAGGATGACGGCCGCCTCACCATGCCGGCGGGCGCCGAGCACGAGGGCTTCGTCGGACCATTGCATGGCGAGCGGAGTAGCGCTCGACGGCGGCGGCTTAAGCGAGGACGTGGATGACGCGGCTTGCCAGGAGGTCCCTGGTCTTCCCGCCGTAGGCCGCCATGTGCGGCGCGGCGGCGTGGGCCTTCAGCGCCTCGAGGCTCGCCCATTTCTCGATCACCACGAGCGTGTCGGGGCCGAGCTTGGTCTGGAAGGGCGGACCGTCGGCGTCGACCGCAGGCGCGTACTCGATGCAGCCCTCCTCGGCATGGACCGCCGGCATGTTGGCGCGGAAGGCTTCGAGCACGCGCTCGCGCATGCCGGGTTTCGCGGTGATGATGGCGAGGACGTGGATCAAGGCGCGCTCCTGCGGACGACCCGGGTAGACCTGCCCGCCGCGCCGCGTAGGGTCAAGCCGCGGCGTCGCCCACCGGCGGGCGCGCCGCCGCCTGCCGCAACGCCTCGACCCAGGCCGAGGCCGGCTGCGCGCCGGACACCGCCCAGGCCCGGTCGACGATGAAGAACGGCACGCCCGAGATGCTAAGCTCCCCGGCCCGGCGCTCGGCCGCGACGACGCTCGCGCGCGTCTCGTCGTCGGCGAGCGCCGCTGCCGCCTTGTCGCGATCGAGGCCCGCCGCCGCGGCAATGTCGAGAAGCACCGCCTCCTCGCCGATGTCGCGCCCCTCCTCGAAATAGGCCCGGAACAGCGCCTCGACGACCTCCGGCCCCCTCCCCTCAGCGGTCGCATGCGCGATCAGCATATGGGCGCGCCGCGTGTTCGGCGTCCGCGCCTGGCGGTCGAAGGCGAAGCGGATCCCTTCCTCGGCGCCGACGGCGCGCATCTGCTGGTCGAGCACGGCGGCGCGCTCGGGTCCGAACTTCTGCGCCCGGTATTCGGCCCGCGGCATGCCCTGCGGCGGCATGTCGGGGTTGAGCTCGAACGGCAGCCACTCGATCGCAACCTCGCCCGGCCGGATCTCGCCGAGCGCGCGCTCGAGCCGGCGCTTGCCGACATAGCACCAGGGGCAGATGACGTCGGAGAAGATCGAGATCTCCATGGCAATCTCCACTCCGTGACAAGATAGGCGCTGTCTCCGGCGCCGTCATCCTGTGATCCCCTGCTCACCGGATCACGCGACCGGCTGCATTGCCGGGTCCCGCGGCGCGCGATAACACCCGAAGGCTGAGCTTCACCGAAGGGGGCGGGATGCCGGTCATCGAGACAGCGGTCGATCTGCGATCGGATGCCGCGCAGGCGAACCGGGCCGCCTGGGACGCGCTCAAGAGCGAGCTCGCCCGGCGCCGCGCCGCGGTCGCGAAGGGCGGCCCGAAGCGGGCGCGCGAGCGGCATCTTGCCCGCGGCAAGCTCCTGCCGCGCGAGCGCGTGCTGCGCCTCGTCGATCCGGGCTCGCCCTTCCTCGAGCTGGGCCCGCTTGCGGCGCACGGCATGTACGAAGACGACATCCACGGCGCCGGGCTGATCACCGGCATCGGCCGCGTCGGCGGGCGCGAGGCGATGATCGTCTGCAACGACTCGACCATCAAGGGCGGCACCTACTACCCGATGACGGTGAAGAAGCACCTGCGCGCGCAGGAGATCGCGCGCGAGAACCGGCTGCCCTGCATCTACCTCGTCGATTCCGGCGGCGCCAACCTGCCGCACCAGACCGAGGTGTTCCCGGACCGCGAGCATTTCGGCCGCATCTTCTACAACCAGGCGACGCTGTCCGCGCTCGGCATCCCGCAGATCGCCTGCGTCATGGGCTCCTGCACGGCCGGCGGCGCCTATGTGCCGGCGATGTCGGACGAGACCGTCATCGTGCGCCGCCAGGGCACGATCTTCCTCGGCGGGCCGCCGCTGTTGAAAGCCGCGACCGGCGAGATCGTCTCGGCCGAGGAGCTCGGCGGCGCCGACGTGCATGCCCGCCTCTCGGGCGTTGCCGACCACTACGCGACCGACGACGTCCATGCGCTGGCGATCGTGCGGCGCATCGCCGGAACCTTCAATACCCGCAAGGGGATCGACATCGATCTTACCGAGCCGGTCGAGCCGCGATACGCGCTTGAAGACCTCGATGCCATCGTGCCGACCGACCTCAAGAAGCAGTACGACATCCGCGAGGTGATCGCGCGCCTCGTCGACGGCTCGGAATTCGACGAGTTCAAGCGCCTCTACGGCACGACGCTGATCACGGGCTTTGCCCGCATCCACGGCTTGCCCGTCGGCATCCTCGGCAACAACGGCATCCTCTATTCGGAGAGCGCGCTGAAAGGGGCGCATTTCATCGAGCTCTGCTGCCAGCGCCGCATCCCGCTGCTGTTCCTGCAGAACATCACCGGCTTCATGGTCGGGCGCGACTACGAGGCGAAGGGCATCGCCAAGGACGGCGCCAAGCTCGTCACCGCGGTCGCCTGCGCCGGCGTGCCGAAGGTGACGGTGATCGTCGGCGGCTCCTTCGGCGCCGGCAACTACGGCATGTGCGGCCGCGCCTACGGCCCGCGCTTTTTGTTCACGTGGCCGAACGCCAAGATCTCGGTCATGGGCGCCGAGCAAGCCTCGAGCGTGCTCGCGACGGTGCGCCGCGACAACATCGAGGCCGAGGGCAAGAGCTGGTCGGCCGAGGAAGAAGAGACGTTCAAGGCGCCGATCCGCGACAAGATCGAGGCCGAGGGCTCGCCGTACTACGCCACCGCCCGCCTGTGGGACGACGGGATTATCCTGCCGAGCGAGACGCGGCGCGTGCTGGCGCTGGCGTTTTCGGCGACGCTCAATGCGCCGGTGGAGGCGACGCGGTTTGGGGTGTTTCGGATGTGACTACTCTTGCAGATGACGCGCGCCACCTCTCCCGAAGGGAGAGGTCGAGACGGCGCGCAGGCGCCGTCCGGGTGAGGGGTTACGCCGCTGCCGGCGGAGCCTGCTGTGCGTTCTGTACTGCAGCCGGATCCCCTCACCCCTGCCCCTCTCCCTCCGGGAGAGGGGTTCTGCGCCGGCCGATTGACCCTCCCGCGCTCCGCGCGCAAGCTCGGCTTTCGAGGAGTTGCCATGGCGGACGAGGCCAAGGTTGCGGCGGAGCCTTTGGAGCGGGAACTCGCTCCCTGGGGGCGGGTCATCTACTCGCTTGCGACGCTGGCGCTGCCGCTGCTGATGTTCCTCGCCATGATGGCGGTCATCAAGGGGCTGTTCACCGACGCCTACATGGAGCAGCTGACGAAGGCGGTCGAGACCGAGGATTCCTGGACCTCCTACGGCCAGCTCGTCGCGCAGCAGAAGGCGGCGCTGGCGATCGCCGAGTTCGTGGCGCGCATCCGCTTCGCGGCGCCGCAGGCGCTCCTGATCAGCATCAGCTACGTGACGATCGCGATCGCGCTCGCCGTCGCGGTGGCGGTCGTCCGCGCGCATGACGGGCTCGGACCCGAGCTCGGCCTCGTCGGGCTCGCCGTCCTCTGCGTGACGCTTGCCGCGATCTGGATCGTGAACCACAACGGCTTGAACCTGCGGATCGGCAACCTCTCGCTCTACATCATCCCGCACGTCCTCGAGCGCGTGCAGTTCGAAGGCGCGACGCAGCTGCCGGCCTTGATGGAGGCGCGCGTCGCCTATGGCGCCTCGGTCGGCTTTGCGGCCGCCGGCGCGGTCGTGCTCGCCGCGGCGATGCTCGCCTACCGCTGGCACGGGTCCGGCGCGTGGTCCCGCCCGCGCGTCCTGCGGCGGCAGATGAACTGCCTGCTCGTGCTGTTCGCGGTCGCGTCGATCCTGCTCGTCTTCTCGAACACCGCGGTGCGCAGCCTCGTCGAGTGGCCGGCGGGCCTGCTCAAGCCCTCGGCGACCGTCGCGCGGGCGGCAGCCGCCCCGGCGGCCGGGCGCCCGGGCGCTGCCGGCGTCCAGGCGCCGGCGGAAGAGGACACGACCGACGCCGCCGGCCTTGCCGACACCTTGCGCGGCTCGGCTGCCAGCCTGTCCTACCTCTGGAGCATCGCCTCGACGGCGATCCTTCTCGTGACCTTCGCCCCGCCTTTCGTGAGCCTCTTCCTCGACATCGAGCGCGCCGGCACCGCGGCGCTGCGAAGACGCAAGAGCGTCGGCGAGGCGGAGGTCACCTATCGCGAGCTCAAGACCTGGAAGGACGACAACGGCCTGACGCTCTCCTTCGGCGAGATCACCACCGCCGCGCTCGCGACCGCCGCGCCGCTGTTCACGGCGCCGGTGGTGGACCTGACGAAGACGATCCTGCTGCCGAGCGGGTGAGCCCGCCGAGCGCGCGGCCCGAAAGGACCTGACCGCGTCCGCGATCTCGATTAGGCTCGGGCGCCGCCGGCGGCCGGAGCCGGCGTTGTGAGGGGGTGAAACGATGCGAAGCTGGTATCGAGCGCTCGCCGCCGGCGCGCTCGCCTGCGCCCTTCCGATCGCCGCGCGCGCCGACGGCCCGCCGCCGCACGATCTCCTCAACGCGACGCTGTGGATGCAGCGCTCGGTCGAGTACAAGGCGCATGCGCTCGGCGCCTTCGCGCTCGCCCGCATCCGGCTCGATCAGGCGCTCGCCGACAAGAGCTGCACGGCGGCGCCGGCGGAGCAGACGGGCGCCTATCGGGACCTGCCGCCGGCGGTCGTGCTCGATCTCGACGAGACGCTCCTCGACAACTCCGCCTACCAGGCCTGGATGGTCATCAGCGACAAGACCTTCACGGCCGAGAGCTGGCGGAAGTTCGTGTTCGCGCAGATTGCCGGCGCGATCGAGGGCGCGGTCGATTTCGCGAAATACGCCGACGCCAAGGGCGTCAAGGTGTTCTACGTCTCGAACCGCACCGCCGAGGAGGAGGAGCCGACCCGAAAGAACATGGAGCGGCTCGGCTTCCCGATGGGCGGCAACGTCGACGTGTTCCTGATGGCGAAGAAGCAGCCGGACTGGGGCTCGGCCAAGGGCACGCGCCGCGCCCATGTGGCGAAGGATTACCGCATCCTCCTCAACCTCGGCGACAATTTCGGCGACTTCGTCGACAACTACCGCACCGGCGAGGCGGAGCGCCTGAAGGTGTTCGAGGAGAACCGCGAGCGCTGGGGCCGCGAATGGATCATGCTCGCAAACCCCGCCTACGGCTCTTTCGAGGTCGCGCCCTTCAGCCATGATCCGAAGCTGCCGCCGCCGGAGCAGCGCAAGGCGAAGCGCGACGTGCTGCAGGGGTGGTCGGGGGAGTAGAGCGCCGATCGCCGCCGCGCGGCTGCTTGCCGCGGCGTTGCCCTCGCGGCATGCTTGCATTCACCCGGCCGCGAGCGCCGGGACACGGGGAGGTCGTCCATGAAAACGTTTGCCGCCGCCCTCAGCGGGTCGCTGCTGTTCGCCGCGACCGCCGCCCTTGCTCAAGCGCCGACCTGGTCGCCGCCGGATCCGAGCCAGCGCTGCCCGTCGAAGTGGGGGCCGACCGACGAGCGCGGCTCGATGAACCGCCAGACCGCCGCGGCGGTGATGAACGCGGCGAAGCTCATCAAGACCGGCGAGGTGATCGAGCTCGGCCACGTGCTCGGCGACAAGATGCCGTTCTTCGGCACGCGCCGCTTCGACGTGCACATTAAGCGCACCTTCATGAACCAGCCCTCGAACCGGCGCGGCTCGAACGAGGAGATCGTCATCTCCGAGATCGGCCAGGTCGGCACCCAGTTCGACGGCTTCGCCCACCAGACGCACGAGAACCTCTGGTACAACTGCGTCAAGGTCGACGAGAACGCGACCCGCACCGGCTTCCTCAAATACGGCGTCCACACCGTCGGAGCGGTGTTCACGCGCGGCGTGCTCATCGACGTCGCGGCGCTGAAAGGGGTCGAGACCCTGCCCGACACCTACGAGATCACGGTCCAAGACCTCGAGGACGCGCTGAAGAAGCAGAACACGACGCTGCAGCCGGGCGACGCGATTCTCATCAACACCGGCTGGCACAAGCTGTGGGCGAAAGACAACGCCCGCTTCGTGAAGTCCTGCCCGGGCATCGGCATCAAGGCGGCCGAATGGCTGATCGCCAAGGAGCCGATCCTCCTCGGCTCGGACAACTGGCCGGTCGAGGTCTCCCCGAACCCCGACCCGCAGCTGTCGCTGCCGGTGCATCAGGTCGCGCTCGTCGTCCACGGTGTGCACCTGCTCGAAAACCTGAACACCGCCGAGCTCGCCCAGAAGCAGGTCTACGAGTTCGCCTTCGTCATGCAGCCGCTGAAGATCCAGGGCGGCTCCGGCTCGACGGTGGCGCCGATCGCGGTGCGCTAAAGCACGATCCCGCGAAGTGGACACCGGTTCGCGGGAGAGGACCATGCTCAGACAAGACAATGGAGCGAAGTCCGGTCACCTGACCGGATGTCGCTCCAGCGGCGCTTTAGCCCTGCATCAACTGGTGCAGGGCGATGCCGCTCGCGGTCGCGACGTTGAGCGAGTCGAAGCCGTCGGCCATCGGGATGCGGACGGTCCGGGTCCGCGCGAGAAGCGCCGGCGGCAGGCCCGGGCCCTCGGCCCCGAGGAGGAGCGCGGTACGCGACTGCCGCCGGTATGAGGCAAGCGGCTCGGCGCCGGCCGGGCTCAGCGCCACGACCTCGAACCCGGCCTCCTCGAGCGCGCCGACGAGGTCGCCGGCGGTGCCGCCGCGGGAAAACCGCGTGATCAGCGCCGCTCCGACCGAGACGCGGATCGCCTTGCGGTAGAGCGGGTCGCAGGAGGTCTCGTCGAGCAGCACCGCATCGGCGCCGAACGCCGCCGCGTTGCGGAAGACGCCGCCGACATTGTCGTGGTTTGCGAGCCCGACGAGAACGAGCACGGTCGCGACGGCGCCGGCATTCCGCAGCAGCTCGGCCGCGCAGGCCATCGGCTCGCGCCGGCCGACGGCCAGGAGGCCGCGGTGGATCGCGAAACCCGCGACCTCGCTCATCGCCGCCTGCGGCACGACATAGACCGGAACCCGCGGCGGCACCTCGGCGAGAACGCCTCCCGCCCTGGCACGCTTCTCCGACACGAGCACCGATTCGACCCTAAACCGGGAGCGGGCGAGGAGCACCCGCAGCACGACCTCGCCTTCGGCGATGAAGCGGCCCTGGCGTCCGATGAGGTCGCGCTCGCGCACGGCGCGATAGGGCTCGAGCCGTGGATCCCGCGGGTCGTCGACCGGGATCAGCACGGCCGGCGCGCTCGGCGCGCGCCAGGAACCCTGCCTTGGCGTGGCCGTTCCTGAACCGGGACGGAAATCTGGACGCGATCATGCAACTGGCGTCGCTCGCGCCGACACCGGCGGATTTCGATCGGCCGCCGCTGATCGAGAACGCCGAGGGGCGCCCGCGCGGCGTCGGCGTCGAGATCGAATATGCCGGGCTCACCGCCGAGCAGTCGGCGCGCGCGCTCGCCGAGGCGTTCGGCGGCGAGGTCGTGCAGGATGACCCGCATGCGTTCTCCCTCCGCGGCTCGGAGCTTGGCGACATCGCGATCGAGCTCGACAGCCGCTACCTCCATCCCGAGAAGCACCCGACGGTTCTCGGCGGCGTCGGCTCGATGGTCGCCTCCTGGCTCGGCTCGGCGACAACCTATGTCATCCCGTGCGAGCTCGTCACCGGCCCGATGCCGATCGACCGCATCCATATCGTCGACGAGGCGGTCGAGGTGCTGCGCCGGGCGGGCGGCAAGGGCACGCAGGACGGGACGCTCTACGCCTTCGGGCTGCACTTCAATCCCGAGGTGCCGCGCCGCGAGGCGGACGCCGTCGTCAGTGTCCTGAAGGCCTTCGCGCTCCTCAACGCCTGGCTTCGCCGCGAGGTCGCGCCAGACGCAACCCGCGCCTTTCTCGGGTTCGCCGACCCGTTCCCGCGCGAATACGTGCACAAGATCGCCGATCCGGCCTAC
Source organism: Microvirga sp. (assembly GCA_036742625.1). Taxonomy (GTDB): domain Bacteria; phylum Pseudomonadota; class Alphaproteobacteria; order Rhizobiales; family Beijerinckiaceae; genus JAJKJG01. Next base: position 46,830 of record DAINQO010000002.1, on the reverse strand, counting down.
CGGCCGGACCTTGGCGCGTTCATCGACGATTATCTCGCGGCCAATCCGACCCGCAACCGCGATCTCGACCTCCTGCCGCTCCTGACATTCCTCGACGAGGAGCGGGTGCGGCGCGTCCTGCCGAACGAGAAGATCGGGCAGCGCCCGACCTTCCACTATCGGCTGCCGGATGCGCGGGTGAGCGATCCCGGCTGGAGCATCGCGCCGGACTGGAACCGCTGGGTCGCGGTCGAGCGCCTGGCCTTCGACCGCGACCGCCTCGATGCGATCGGCGAGGCCTTTCGCGCCTTCGAGGGCGAGGACAAGAGCTGGGCCGACACGGCCGAGAGGCTCGCCTTCCGATGAGCCGGCCGCTGATCGGCGTCACGACCTCGCGGCGCGGCGGCTGGCGCAGCTATTTGCTGCATCGTCTGGCGCTCAGACGCGCCGGCGCGCGGGCGATGCGGCTCGTCGCCGGCGAGGCGCTGCCGACGGACGAGCTCGACGGGCTGGTGATCGGCGGCGGCGACGACATCGGCGCCGAGCTCTACGGCGGCCAAGTGCTGCCCGACGTGCGCATCGACCCCGAGCGCGACAAGCTCGAGCTCCGGCTCCTCGAAGGGGCGTTGCCGCGCGGCCTGCCGATCCTCGGCATCTGCCGCGGCTCGCAGATGCTCAACATCGCGCTCGGCGGCACGCTGCACACCGATATCCACGCCGTCTACGTCGAGGCGCCGCGGATGCGCACCGTGCTGCCGCGGAAGACCATCCACGTCGTCGAGGGCAGCCGCCTCGACCGCATCCTCGCCTGCAACCCGTGCCGGGTGAACGCGCTCCACCACCAGTCGGTCGACCGCGTCGGGCGCGGCTTGAAGGTCGTGGCAAAGGACGAGTCGGGGATCGTCCAGGCGACCGAAGGCGCCGGCCCGAGCTTCCTCCTCGGCGTGCAGTGGCATCCGGAGCTTCTCGTCTTCACAAGACCGCAGCAGCGCATCTTCGCGGCACTCGCCGAGGCGGCCCGCGCCGCGAAGGAGCACGCCCAAGCTCCGGTCGCGAGCGCGGCTTAGTGCGAGGCACAACCTTCCTCATGCTGAGGTGCGAGGCCGAAGGCCGAGCCTCGAAGCAGGCACGCTGTCGGGGCCTGCATCGGCAGGGTTGCGTCCTTCGAGGCTCGCTCCGCTCGCGCCTCAGGATGAGGCGTTTGGGAGTGGTCCCGGCTTGTCAGCGCAGACGCGCCGGCAGGCTCGCGAAGCCGCGGAAGCGCACCCGCCGGCCGCGCACCGGCGGACCCGCCGGCTCGTAGTCGGGAAAGCGCGCGAGGAAGCGGGCGATCGCGACGCGTCCCTCGAGCCGCGCCACGTTCATGCCGATGCATTGGTGGATGCCGGTCGCGAAGGCGAGGTGGCGGTTCGGCTGCCGGGCGACGTCGAAGCGGTCGGGTTCCGGGAACTGCGTCGGATCGCGGTTCGCGGCGCCGATGCAGAAGGTGATCTGCGTGCCGGCCGGAAACGCTTGCCCGCCCATCTCGAAATCGGCCGTGGCGATGCGGTTTCCGAGCTGGTTCGAGGATTCGAAGCGCGGCATCTCCTCGACGGCGCTGCGGATGAGGTCGGGCTCGGCGATGAGCCGGCGGCGCGCCTCGCGCTATTCGATCAAGAGCCGCAGCCCGTTGCCGATGAGGTTCGTCGTCGTCTCGTGGCCGGCGTTGAGGATGAAGATGCAGTTCTGCAGCAGCTCCGTCTCCGACAGCCGCTCGCCGCTCGCCTCGCCCTGGATGAGCCGGGTCAGGAGGTCCTTGTCGGGATCGCCCGGCCGCCGGCGCCGCTCGGCGACGAGCGTCTCGAGATAGGCGAGGAAGTCGACGACGGCGCGGTTGCCGTCAATGAGCCGCTCCGCCGACGGGAACGGCTCGAGCGCGCCGAGGATCGCGAGCGACCAGCCGCGCAGCGGCCGGCGCTCGCCGCGCGGCACGTCGAGGAGGTTGCCGATGACCTCGACCGGGATCGCGGCGGCGAAATCGTCGATGAGGTCGATCTCGCGCTTTTCCTCGGCGCCGTCGAGCAGCCCGTCGACGAGGCGCACGACGCCGTCCTCCATGCCGGCGATGGCGCGCGGGTTGAGGGCGCCGGCGAGGAGGCGCCGAACGCGCGTGTGCAGCGGCGGGTCGTTGAAGACGAGGCTCGTCGTGTGATGCTCGTAGAGCGGGGTCGGGCCGTATTTGGCGCCGAACTCGACGGTCTTGTCGGAGCTGAAGACCTTCGGGTCCTTGTAGATGCGCTCGACGTCGGCGTAGCGCGAGACCAGGATCTTTCCGGCATCGAGGCGGTGGACCGGATCGTGCTCGCGCAGCGCCGCGTGGTAGGGATAGGGGTCGTCGTGGAAGTCGGGCGGCAGGCGCTCGAAGCTGAAGCTCCTCGCCATGTCGGCCGGAGAAGCGTCGCCGTCGGCCTCGCCCGATCTCTTCGGCGGCATGCCTAGACCTGCACCGTCTTGCCGAACACCCGCTCGAAGGCGCTGCGCATGGCGCCGTCGACCTCCGGCATGGTCACGGGAATCCCGAGATCGATGAGGCTCGTGACGCCCTTGTCGCGCACGCCGCAGGGCACGATGCCCGAGAAATGCGAGAGGTCCGGCTCGACGTTGAGGCTGACGCCGTGGAAGGTCACCCAGCGCCGGACGCGGATGCCGATCGCCGCGATCTTGTCCTCGGCATCGCGGCCCTGGTCCGGGCGGCGCACCCAGACCCCGACGCGGTCCTCCCGGCGCTCGCCGCGGACGTTGAATTCGGCCAGCGTCGCGATCAGCCAAGCCTCGAGCGCCGCGACGTAGCGGCGCAGATCCGGCCGGCGGCGGTTGAGGTCGAGCATCACGTAGGCGACGCGCTGGCCCGGGCCGTGATAGGTGAACTGCCCGCCCCTCCCTGACCGGAAGACCGGAAACCGCTGCGGCTCGGCAAGGTCCTCGTCCCGCGCCGAGGTGCCGGCGGTGTAGAGCGGCGGATGCTCGAGGAGCCAGACGCGCTCCGGCGCCGCCCCGGCGGCGATCGCCTCGACCCGCGCCTCCATGGCGGCGACCGCCTCCGCGTAGGGCACGAGGCCCTCGGCGATCGACCATTCGACCGGCGCGCCGCCGGCCTCCGGCAGGAGCGCGGCGTCGAATTCGTCGCGGATGTTTACCAACGCTTCACCCTGTCTTGCCCATGCTGCAGCATAGCCGAAGCAGCGGGGTTCGGGAGCGGCGTGGCGGGTCTCGACGACATGGCGGTCGACCTCACGGTCGTGCTCGGGCGCAACCGGATGCCGATCCACATGCTGCTGCGCATGGGCCGCGGCGCCGTCATCGAGCTCGAGGCGACCGAGACCGATATGGTCGAGATCCTCGCCAACGACTACCCCGTCGCCCGCGGCCAGGTGGTGGTGACCGGAACCCGCATCGCGGTCGAGATCACCGAGATCCTGAAGAAGCCCCATGTCGCCCGCGTGCCGGGCACGACGATCGGCGACGCCTCGCTCGCGTCGCTCGCCGCCGCCGAGGCTTGAGATCGGCCGATCGCCGCCCCATCTCGGGGCTTGTGGCGGCAAAAGCGCTCTGTTAAACGCTCCGCCGCTTGGACATGGCGCCTTCGGGCCGGTCCGAACTCCCTGCGGTCGTGGCGGAATTGGTAGACGCGCTAGCTTGAGGTGCTAGTTTCCGAAAGGACGTGGAGGTTCGAGTCCTCTCGACCGCACCAATCGACTTCTAGGCACTTGCAGGGCTGGGACGCGAGTGTCAGCCGCTTCGGCGACGCGTGACCAGCTCCGAGATCAACGAAAGAGTTTTCGAGCTCCTGGAGATTGTCGAGGACGATCCATCGCTCCCGCATGAGCTGCGCCATTTTATCTACGGCGATGATGCAAATCTTGTGCGGGTGCGCGAACAGCTCGCGCACAAGGGCTATGAGGTCTTCCCTCTGACGGGCGGCGTGCTCGCCGTGCGCTGGTTTCAATTTGACGAAGCGATCTTCGACGCCGAAATAGCGACCGTAGAGGAACTGACGATCGAAGCTGCCTGTCAGTATGACGGGTGGGAGACTGCAACGCGCCAGCCCGGCGATGGCGGCCCATTGAGCTTATCGACGAATTGAGCTCTGCCCGGGGGTACAGGTGAAGAACTGGCGCGACTACTGGAACCAGGACACGCCGATCTATGTCGGCGACCGGCACAAGGCGCTGCACTATCAGCGCATCGCCGCCGACATCGCGGCGCTCGTGCCGTCGCCGGCGGCGCATGTGCTCGATCATGGCTGCGGCGAGGCGCTGTCGGCCGGGCGGGTCGCGGCGAAATGCGAGCGGCTCTACCTCGCCGACGCGGCGCCGCTGGTGCGCGCGCGGCTTGCCGAGCGCTTCCGCGCCAGCGACAAGATCGAGGTGCTGGCGCCGGAAGAGGTCGAGCGGCTGCCCGATGCCTCGCTCGACCTCGTCGTCGCGAACTCGCTGCTGCAGTACTTGTCGGCCGACGAGCTGCAGAGCCTGCTGCGGCTGTGGCGCACGAAGCTCAAGGCCGGCGGCCGGCTCGTCCTTGCCGATGTGATCCCCCCCGGCTTGAGCCCAGCCGCCGATGCGAAGGCGCTTCTCGGCTTCGCCTGGCAGGGGGGCTTTCTCGCCCGCGCCCTCCTCGGCCTCGTCCGCACGGCACTGTCGGACTACCGCCGCATCCGCAACGCGCTCGGACTCGCGACCTACACGGAGCCGGAGATGATCGCGCTCCTGCGCCGCCAAGGCTTCACGGCCGAGCGCCGGGCGAAGAACATCGGCCACAACCAGGCCCGCATGACCTTCGAGGCACGGCCGGCCTGATCAGCCCTCGCCCTTGGCGGCCGGCGCCGGGTGCGCGAACGTCCACAGCTTGTGCGCCACGAAGTGCCACACCAGCACGATCCCGGTCGTGACGAGCTGCGCCGGGACGTAAAAGGCCGGCCCGAGAAGGTGGATGAACAGGGCCATGAAGGCCCAGGTCAGGAAAAGCCCGATCGCGGCGACGACCGCGAAGCGCCAGGTCGCCTCGGCATGCGGCCGGTCGCTCGCGTAGGTGATGCGGCGGTTGAGGATGTAGGACAGGACGCCGCCGGCCGTGTAGCCGGCGAGCGTCGCCGGGACGGGCCTGAAATCGAACAGCTCGACGAGCCCGATCAGCACGCCGAAATGGGCGCAAGCCGAGACGAGCCCGACCCCGAAAAAGGTGGTGAACTGGCGGGCGAGAAGGGAGAGCGAGTCGGAGACGGAGGACACCGACGGCCTGTTATCCCGCGCCGCCGCCGCCGTCACCTCCCGCGACTCAGCCCTGCAGCCGCCCGGCGATCGTCCGCGCGAGCGCCCGCGGCCCGAGCTGCGCGCCCAGAGCGCCGATCCGGTTCGCGAAGCCCGGGATAACGATGGCTTTTCCGGCCTCATAGCCTTCGATGCCGGCGCGGGCGACCTCCGCCGCACTAAGCGTCATGGCGCGCATCTTGACGAGGCGGGTCATCTGCAGGCTGGCGCGGGCCGAGAACTCGGTCGGCACCGGGCCGGGGCAGAGCGCCGTCACGGTGACGCCGTGCGGCTTTGCCTCCTCGTGCAGGGCTTCGGAGAGCGACAGGACATAGGCCTTGGTCGCGTAGTAGACCGCCATGGAGGGCCCGGCCTGGAACGCCGCGGTCGAGGCGACGTTGAGGATGCCGCCGCGCCGGCGCTCGATCATGCCCGGCAGGAACAGCCGCGCGAGCTTCGTCACCGCCGCGACGTTGACCTCGACCATCGCCGCCTGTTCGTCGGCGGGCAGCGTCGCGAAGCGCCCGCGCAGGCCGAAGCCGGCGTTGTTGACGAGGGTATGGATCGCAACGCCGCGCCCTTCGAGGGCCGCGAAGAGCGCCTGCGGCGCGGCCGGATCCTCGAGATCGAAGCCGAGCGCCTCCGCCGCGACGCCGTGCTTCTCGCGAATCTCCGCGGCGAGCGCGAGAAGCCGCTCCTCGCGCCGCGCGGTGAGGACGAGCGAATGGCCGCGCGCGGCGAGGACCCGGGCAAGCTCCGCCCCGATGCCGCTCGAGGCGCCCGTGACCACGCTCCAGCGCCGATCCTCCGCCATCGCCCCCTCCTCGCCTCGCGGCCGTTTACGGCTTTCAATAGCACCCCGACCTGTGTAAGAGGGCGCTTCAGCGTTCAATCCCAGGATACGATCGGCCGGCCCGGAGGCGCGCAACCGCGCGCCCGGACGGCCGGACACGGCTTGCCATGCCCAAACGCACCGACATCTCCTCGATCCTCATCATCGGCGCCGGCCCGATCGTCATCGGCCAGGCGTGCGAGTTCGACTATTCCGGCACCCAGGCCTGCAAGGCGCTGCGCGCCGAAGGCTATCGCATCGTGCTCGTCAACTCGAACCCGGCGACGATCATGACCGATCCGGATCTTGCCGACGCCACCTATGTCGAGCCGATCACGCCCGAGATCGTCGCCAAGATCATCGAGAAGGAGCGTCCGGACGCCCTCCTCCCGACGATGGGCGGGCAGACGGCGCTCAACACGGCGCTGTCGCTCAAGAAGATGGGCGTGCTCGACAAGTTCGGCGTCGAGATGATCGGCGCGACCGCCGAGGCGATCGACAAGGCCGAGGACCGCCAGCTCTTCCGCGAGGCGATGGCGAAGATCGGCCTCGACACGCCGAAGTCGCGCCTCGCCAACGCCTCCGCCCTCAAGAAGGCGGACCGGCAAAAATACCTCGACGAGATCACCAAGATCGGCGCCGAGGACCTCCATCCCGGCGACCGCAAGCGGCGGCTTGCCGCCTTCGAGCTCAAATGGGCGGCCGGCGAGAAGGACCGCCGCAAGCGCTACCAGGAGCACGCCATCGGCGAGGCGCTGATGGCGCTCTCGGAGGTCGGGCTGCCGGCGATCATCCGCCCCTCCTTCACGCTCGGCGGCACCGGCGGCGGCATCGCCTACAACCGCGAGGAGTTCCTCGACATCGTCGAGCGCGGCCTCGACGCCTCGCCGACGAACGAGGTCCTGATCGAGGAGTCGGTGCTCGGCTGGAAGGAGTTCGAGATGGAGGTCGTCCGCGACAAGGCGGACAACTGCATCATCATCTGCTCGATCGAGAACGTCGACCCGATGGGCGTCCACACCGGCGACTCGATCACCGTCGCGCCGGCGCTGACGCTGACCGACAAGGAATACCAGATCATGCGCGACGCCTCGATCGCGGTCTTGCGCGAGATCGGCGTCGAGACCGGCGGCTCGAACGTGCAGTTCGCGATCGACCCGGACAGCGGCCGCATGGTCGTCATCGAGATGAACCCGCGCGTGTCGCGCTCCTCGGCGCTCGCCTCGAAGGCGACCGGCTTCCCGATCGCCAAGGTCGCGGCACGGCTCGCCGTCGGCTACACCCTCGACGAGATCGAGAACGACATCACCGGCGGCGCGACGCCGGCCTCGTTCGAGCCGACGATCGACTACGTCGTCACCAAGATCCCGCGCTTTGCCTTCGAGAAGTTCCCCGGCGCCGAGCCGACGCTCACGACCTCGATGAAGTCGGTCGGCGAGGCAATGGCGATCGGGCGCACCTTCGCGGAATCGCTGCAGAAGGCGTTGCGCTCGCTCGAGACCGGCCTCACCGGGCTCGACGAGATCGAGATCGAGGGCCTCGGCAAGGGCGACGACAAGAACGCCGTCAAGGCGGCGCTCGGGACGCCGACGCCCGAGCGCCTGCTCAAGGTCGCCCAGGCGCTGCGCCTCGGCTTCTCCAAGGAGGACGTCTACGAGAGCTGCCGGATCGACCGCTGGTTCCTGGAGCAGCTCCAGGCGGTCGTCGACCTCGAAGGGAAGATCCGCGCCGACGGGCTGCCCGAGACGCCCGGCGCCTTCCGGCACCTGAAGAGCATGGGCTTCTCCGACGCGCGGCTTGCGGTGTTGGCCGGCCGGAGCGAGGCGGAGGTCAAGGCGCAGCGGCGCGGGCTCGGCGTGCGCCCGGTCTTCAAGCGGATCGACACCTGCGCGGCCGAGTTCGCCTCGCCCACGGCCTACATGTACTCGACCTACACGGCGCCCTTCGCCGGGCGGCTGGCGGACGAGGCGGATCCCTCCGAGGCGAGGAAGATCGTGATCCTCGGCGGCGGGCCGAACCGCATCGGCCAGGGCATCGAGTTCGACTATTGCTGCTGCCATGCCTGCTTCGCGCTCAAGGACGCGGGCTTTGAGACGATCATGATCAACTGCAACCCGGAGACGGTATCGACCGACTACGACACCTCCGACCGGCTCTATTTCGAGCCGCTCACCGCCGAGGACGTGCTCGAGATCGTCGACACCGAGCGCGCGCGCGGCACGCTCCTTGGCGTCATCGTGCAGTTCGGCGGCCAGACGCCGCTGAAGCTCGCCCGCGCCTTGGAGGAGGCCGAGGTGCCGATCCTCGGCACCTCGCCCGACATGATCGACCTCGCCGAGGACCGCGACCGCTTCAAGCGCCTCCTCGACAAGCTCGGCCTGAAGCAGCCGAAGAACGGCATCGCCTATTCGGTCGAGCAGAGCCGGCTCATCGCCGCCGACCTCGGCCTGCCCTTCGTCGTGCGCCCCTCCTACGTGCTCGGCGGCCGCGCCATGGCGATCATCCGCGACGAGGCGCAGTTCGAGGACTACCTCCTCGGCACCCTGCCGAGCCTGATCCCGTCCGACGTCAAGGCCCGCTATCCGAACGACAAGACCGGGCAGATCAACACCGTGCTCGGCAAGAACCCGCTGCTCTTCGACCGCTACCTCTCGGACGCGATCGAGATCGACGTCGACGCGCTCTGCGACGGCCGCGACGTGTTCATCGCCGGGATCATGGAGCATATCGAGGAGGCCGGCATCCATTCCGGCGACTCGGCCTGCTCGCTGCCGCCGCGCTCGCTCTCGCCCGAAACCATCGCCACGCTCGAGAAGCAGACGACGGCGCTCGCGCTGGCGCTCGAGGTCGGCGGCCTGATGAACGTGCAATACGCGATCAAGGACGGCGTCATCCACGTGCTCGAGGTGAACCCGCGCGCTTCGCGGACCGTACCCTTCGTCGCCAAGGTCATCGGCGAGCCGATCGCCAAGATCGCGGCGCGGGTCATGGCCGGCGAGAGCCTCGCCTCCTTCGCGCTCGTCGCGAAGGCGCTGCCTCATATCGCCGTCAAGGAGGCGGTCTTCCCCTTCGCCCGTTTTCCCGGCGTCGACGTGCTGCTCGGCCCCGAGATGCGCTCGACCGGCGAGGTCATCGGCCTCGACCGCAGCTTCGGCGTCGCTTTCGCCAAGAGCCAGCTCGGCTCGGGCACGCAGGTGCCGCGCACCGGCACGGCATTCGTCTCGGTGCGCGATTCGGACAAGGCGCGCATCCTGCCGGCGGTGAAGACTTTGTCGGAGCTCGGCTTCAAGATCCTGGCGACCGGCGGCACGCAGCGTTTCCTCGAGGATAGCGGGGTCGCTTCCGCAAGGATCAACAAGGTGTTGGAAGGACGTCCTCACATCGTGGATTCGATCAAGAACGGCGACATCCAGATCGTCTTCAACACAACCGAGGGGGCGGGTGCGCTCTCCGACTCGCGCTCGCTGCGGCGCGCCGCCCTCTTGCATAAGGTGCCCTATTACACCACTCTAGCCGGGGCCATGGCCGCCGCCGAGGGGATCGAGGCCTATCTCGGGGGCGACCTCGAGGTGCGGGCGCTTCAGGACTACTTCGCCTGAAGGCTCGGCCGAGCTTAGCCGCAGTTTCGACTTTGCGGGGGCGCTGTCGACAGCCGCCCGCGAGGTCCCTTTTTGTCATGAAGAGACGACGTGATGGAAAAAGTACCGATGACGGTGAAGGGCCTGGCGACGCTCGAGGAGGAGCTGCGCCACCGCCAGCAGATCGAGCGGCCCAGGATCATCCAGGCGATCTCCGACGCGCGCTCGCTCGGCGACCTGTCGGAGAACGCCGAGTACCACGCCGCCAAGGAGGCGCAGTCCATGAACGAGGGCCGCGTCCTCGAGCTCGAGAGCCTCATCTCGCGGGCGGAGGTCATCGACGTCTCGAAGCTGTCCGGCAACCGGGTGAAGTTCGGCGCCACCGTGAAGCTCGTCGACGAGGACACCGACGAGGAGAAGACCTACCAGATCGTCGGCGAGCCGGAGGCCGACGTGCGCTCGGGGCGGGTGTCGATCACTTCGCCGATCGCCCGCGCCCTCATCGGCAAGGGCGTCGGCGACACCGTCGAGGTCCACACCCCCGGCGGCGGCAAGTCCTACGAGATCGTCGGCGTGCGGTTCCGATAAGGTAGGCGACCCTTGTCGCCCGGGCGCCGGATGGTAGGCTTGTCCGGACGGGTCTGCGGGACCGCCGCAGGTGGCTCGGCCCGCGGGCCGCGGAGATCAGGATGCGCCTCATCGTCCTGACGGCCAAATACGACGACGACGCCAACGTCTGGTACGTCGAGGAAAGCAACGTGCCTGGCCTGCGCACCGAGGCCCCGACCATCGAGGCCCTGCGCGCCAAGCTCCCCGGCCTCATCGAAGATCTGGTCGAGCTCAACCAGCTCGATTTCCATGGCGAGGTCCCGATCGAGGTCATCGCGCACGCCCGGACCACGGTCACCATCGCGGCGTGAGAGGGTGGGCTGGCTGCTATTTCGTCCGGCACGGAAAAGGCGATCACGACATCTGGTTCAGCCCGATCACGAAGCGAGCCGTGACCGTCGACCATCAGATCGACTCGCGCCACACCGCGAACGGCATCCTCAAGGATGCCGGAATCGGAAAGAAGCTATAGGCTCCGGCTCAACCCGTCGGCGGCGCCTCGAACGGCACCAGCGCCTCGTCCTTGACCACGTCGAGCGTGAGCGCGGTGCGGACGTTGCGCACGTTCGGCAGCGCGGTGAGCTCGCCGACCAGCGCCTGGAAGCCGGCGAGATTCGGCGCCACGCATTTGAGGATGAAATCGACGTCTCCGGAGAGCGTCCAGCACTCGCGCACCGCCGGCCAGCCCTTGACGCGCGCCTGGAAGCCCGAAAGCTCCGCCTTCCCTTGCGTCGCGAGCTGGACCATGGCGAAGAACACCACCTCGTAGCCGAGCATCTGCGGATCGAGCAGCGTCCGGTAGCCCCTGATGTAGCCCGCCTCCTCGAGCGCCCGCACGCGGCGCAGGCACGGCGGCGCCGAGAGACCGACGCGCCGCGCGAGCTCCACATTGGTGATGCTGGCGTCGTTCTGGAGCTCGCGGAGGATGGCGAGGTCGATCGAATCGAGGCGTCCGCGCACGAAAATTTCTCCCGGAGCGAAGCCGGCTAGGTAGGCGCGCCGGGTAGGCGAAGCAAGAAGCGTGGCAGGCGCCGCAACCGAAACTCCGCTAGAGGGGGAGGCGCGAACGAGGGTGTGGCGGTGCGGCTTTGGGTTCTGACCGACGGCAAGGCCGGCGACGAGCAGCAATGCCTCGGCGTCGCCGAGGCGCTCGGCGCCACGGTCGAGCTGCGCCGGGTGAAGCCGTGGGCGCCGTTCGTGTGGCTGATGCCCTACGGTCCGATCGACCCTTTCGAGGCCCCCGGCCGGGAGGGCAGCCCGATCGCGCCGCCCTTCCCCGACGTCGTCATCGGCTCGGGGCGCCGCGCCGTGCCCTATGTGCGCCACGTCAGGCGGGCGTCGCGGCGGCGCACGTTCACGGTGTTCCTGAAAGACCCGGTCATCGGCGCGCGCGCCGCCGATCTCGTCTGGGTGCCCGAGCACGATGCCTTGCGCGGGCCGAACGTCATCGCGACGCTGACCCCGCCGCACCGCTTCACCGCAGCGCGCCTCGCGGCGGCGCGCGCGGCGCCGGACCCGCGCCTCGCCGGGCTGCCCCGCCCCCGGGTCGCCGTTTTGGCCGGCGGGCCGAGCAAGCATTACCGCTTCGATGCCGAGGACGCGGCGCAGTTCCTCGCCCTCCTGACCCGGCTCGCCGCGACCGGGGTCGGGCTGATGGCGACCGCCTCGCGGCGCACCCCTTTGCCGCTGCGGGAGGGGCTTTCGCGCATGATCGAGGGCCGCGGCGGCTTCATGTGGGACGGGCGCGGCGACAACCCCTATCTCGCGCTCCTCGCGCTCGCCGATGCCATCGTGGTGACGGCCGATTCCTACAACATGGTCGGCGAGGCGGCGGCGACCGGCGCCCCGATCCTGGTCTTCGAGCCGTCCGGCGGCCATCCCAAGCTCGCGGCCTTCCTTGCCGGTCTTGAGCGCCATGGAGCTGTGCACCGATTCGCCGGACGCCTTGAAGGCGGGCCCTACCCGCCCCTAGATTCCACCCCGACCATCGCCGAGGCCGTGCGGACCGGCCTTGCCCGCCATCGCCGCGCCCTTAACCTGCCCGAACCCGGCTGATCGGCCCGGAGAGCCCTCACAAATGGCCCACCACCACGCCAAGCTCATCATCGTCGGCTCCGGACCTGCCGGCTACACGGCCGCGATCTACGCCGCCCGGGCGATGCTCGAGCCGATGCTGATCTCCGGCTTCCAGCCCGGCGGCCAGCTGATGATCACGACCGACGTCGAGAACTATCCGGGCTTTGCCGACGTCATCCAGGGCCCCTGGCTGATGGAGCAGATGCGCCTGCAGGCCGAGCATGTCGGCACCCGCATGGTCTCCGACCACGTCGTCAAGGTCGAGCTCGCAAAGCGCCCGTTCCGCCTCACCGGCGACAGCGGCGACACTTATGGCTGCGACGCGCTGGTGATCGCCACCGGCGCGCAGGCGAAGTGGCTCGGCCTGCCCTCGGAAGCGAAGTTCCAGGGCTTCGGCGTCTCGGCCTGCGCGACCTGCGACGGCTTCTTCTTCCGCGGCAAGGAGGTCGTCGTCGTCGGCGGCGGCAACACCGCCGTCGAGGAGGCGCTCTATCTCGCAAACCTCGCCGCGAAGGTGACGGTCGTGCACCGCCGCGACGCCTTCCGGGCCGAGCGCATCCTCCAGGACCGCCTGTTCCGGCACCCGAAGATCGCGGTCGTCTGGGACAGCGCCGTCGAGGAGGTGCTCGGCGGCGACGCGCCGCCGTCGGTCACCCATGTCCGCCTGCGCAACCTCAAGAGCGGCGGCCTCTCCGAGATCCGCACCGACGGCGTCTTCGTCGCCATCGGCCACAAGCCGGCGACCGAGCTCTTTGCCGGCCAGCTCGACATGAAGCCCGGCGGCTACCTCATGACCCAGCCGGGCTCGACCGAGACCAACATCCCCGGCGTGTTCGCGGCCGGCGACGTCGCCGACGACGTCTACCGCCAGGCCGTGACAGCCGCCGGATTGGGCTGTATGGCAGCGTTGGAAGCTGAGCGGTACCTTGCCGCTGAGGACATGACGCGTCAGGCGGCCGAATAGCACCGCGACGGCGTGGCGCGAGGGCCGCCGTGGACTGGGACAAGATTCGGATCTTCTACACCGTCGCGGAAGCCGGCAGCTTCACCCGCGCCGGCGACGATCTCAACCTCAGCCAGTCGGCGGTGAGCCGGCAGATCAGCGCGCTCGAGCGCGAGCTGAAGGCGCCGCTGTTCCACCGCCACGCCCGCGGGCTGATCCTGACCGAGCAGGGTGATCTCCTGTTCCGCGCCGCCCGCGACATGCGCATGCGCCTCGAGACCACCCGGGCGCGCCTCGTCGAGACGAGCGAGCGGCCGTCCGGCGACCTCAAGGTGACGGCGACCGTCGGGCTCGGCTCGATCTGGCTCGCGCAGCGCATCGGCGAGTTCCTCGACCTCTACCCGGACGTGCGCGTCGAGCTGATCCTGACCAACGAGGAGCTCGACCTCGCGATGCGCGAGGCCGACGTCGCGATCCGCCTGCGCCGCCCGGCGCAGCCCGACCTCATCCAGCGCCGGCTGTTCACGGTGCATTTCCACGCCTTCGCCTCGAAGGACTACCTCAAGCGCTTCGGCGAGCCGAAATCGCCTGAGGACCTCGACAACCACCGCCTCGTCAGCTTCGGCGGCCACCAGCCCTCCTATCTCTTGGCCGTGCACTGGCTCTCGACCGCCGGGCGCGACGCCGCCGACCCTCGCCCCTACCACTGCATCGTCAACAACATCACGGCGCTGAAGATCGCCGTCGAGACCGGCGCCGGCATCGGCGTGCTGCCCGACTACGCCGTCGACGGCGACGCCAAGCTCACCCAGGTGCTGCGCGACATGGAAATGCCCTCGCTCGACAGCTACCTCGTCTATGCCGAGGAGATGCGCAGCGTCGCCCGCGTCCAGGCGTTCCGGGATTTCCTCGTCGCCAAGGCGCAGCGCTGGACCTTCTGAGGCTCGCCCGGCGTGAGCCGACTGCCCGGCGGCGCCGGCATGCCGAACCGGCTTGGCGGCGCCGCGCATGCGCCTGCCGCATACCAAGCATGAGCCATGCTGCATTGCGAAAAAGCCGCCCGCCGCCATGATGGGCGGCGGCTGAAGGCGACGGCTTCACTCCCTCCCGGTGGAAGCCGTTTTCGGCCGTTCCCCTCTGGGCGCGACCTCCTCCAGGTCGAGTCCGCAGCCTTGGCCGGGCCCCCCGCGGGCCCGGCTTTTTTTGTGTGTGGCCGGGGCTTGAAGCTGAGAGGGTCTGGTCGAACAGCAGCAGCCTCAATTCGCCGCGGCGTGGTCATCGAGCCCGCAGGCGCCGCATCTCGGCCGCGAGCGCTTCCTCCTCGGCGGGGTCATCGTCCGCGGCCTGGACGAGCGCCTCCTGGTCTGGAGCAAAAGAGCTCATCGCCTCGTGACTTTCATGTCCTCCACGATCTTCATCGTGTCGATGCTCACGCGAGTCACGCGTTTGAGAAGATCGATCACGTTCTCCTTGTGGTTGGCGAAGCGGTAGGTGTTAAACTTCTCGCGGATGGTCGGATCCTTCGGCGTCTTCTCCTTGTACTGGTCGAGAATCCATTCGAGCGCGGAGCGGTTGCCCAGGCGGTACGTCCAGGCCTCGGACGGCACGCCCGTGAGCTGCGTCTCGGAGTCGATCACGATGACGCCCGCATCCTTGTCCGCCTTGAGCACCGTCTTGGGCGGCAGGCCGGCGGCCTTCGCCTTCTCGTCCGGCGCGTCGAAGCGTTCGAGCGGCCAGGGCTCGACCGTCTCGTAGCCGATGTGGAGCTTCATCAGTGCCTCGCCCCAATCAGCCCAGCGCGAGAAGTCGTCATAGAACGGGATGCGCGGGAACTCGCGCTTGAGGTTCTGGGCGTAGGTCTCGCGGTAAGCGGGATCGTGCAGGACGGCGTAGACGTAGTGGAATATGGCGTCCTTGGTGAGGGGCCCGTTCGAGCCGGCGCCGGCCGCGTCGTACTGGCTCTGGAATTGGGCGAGCGCCCAGTCGGTGATGTTTTCTGCGCTGCCTGCTGTTGGGCCGACGCGAGAGGGAAGCACGATAGCGCCGGCGGCGGCACCGACCGTGTGAGCATCAGGCAGCAATGAGGAGGCGATGACCATGAATGGCTTCTGGCCGGTTGGATCGGTGAAGAGGATCGCGGGTTTTTCGGCGATGCCTTTGTCGCCGAAATAGTCACGCATTAAGTTTTGCATTTCGTTCAGGTGAGTGTCAAAGTACAGCTGCCTGATCACGAAAGGCCGATACAGTGCTCGGATGATGTGCTCTGGATGAAAGGAGATACGCTTGCCCGCCAAGAGGGACTTCTTAACCGAGCGCGTCCATTTCACTGACGTATCGAACTCTGTGAAATCCCGCTTGCTCGCTCGCGCCTGCATAACCTGTCGCACGATTGGCCTCGTATTTCGAAATGAGATGAGCCACGCGTTGCGCTACGGACGACTGTGCTTCTGCGTAGACCCACTCGTCTCGATTGGTGACGACACCCATGGAGAATGTCTTGAAGATTGCCCGCTCCTGAGTCGCTGACCGAGCGAGCTTTGTATTTTTTGCGGCAACAGGAAGGAACTTGTCGAAATCGTTTGCCGTCTGGTTGATCCAAAGGCCGTTTAGATCAGGAGAGAGTTCCTGAACGGCCAGACTGTCCAGGCGTGCGGACTGCAAGAAGGCCAGCTTTTCCTCGGCCGTTTCAAGCTCAGGACGTCTGGCATAAAAAATCCGGCAGCGCCCGGCTGTCGACGTTCTCCGGACGAGAAAACTGATAGCCACGCCAGTCTGAATGCCAAACACGTTGTGCTTGGTGCCCGAGATTTTCGGGTTGGCCCGCACATCGCCCCCTAAATCAAGAACCCAAATTTCAGAAAACTCGCGCGTCATAACTTTCCTGAACCCGTCCAGGTTCCGGCTATCGATGAAGCTGCGGTTGGTCACGAACGCCAATACGCCTTCGCCCTTCAACCGGTCTGAGGCCCATCGGAAGAAACGCACGTACATGTCGTACGCCTTGGTCTTCTGCGCCGTGGACTCGCGGACGTACGTCGCTTTGATCCGCTGATCGATCTTTGGGTAGTCGCGGTTCTTGTTGTTCTCGTTCTCGTTCTGCTGGTTGGCATTGTAGGGCGGGTTACCGATGATGACGCTGATCTTCCTCGCGTTCTGGCGCTTGATGCGCTCGACGTTCTCCTCCGAGACGGCGCCGAACATCTCCTCCTGGTGGCCCGCGAACTTGCCGAGGGCCGCCACGTTGTCGAGCGTATCGACGAAGCACAGGTTCGGGTATTCGGCGTATTGCCCGGAGATCGCGGCGTAGGTCGCTTCGATGTTCAGGTTGGCGACGTAGTAGGGCAGGATCGCCACCTCGTTGGCGTGCAGCTCCTCCCGGTACTTGTGACCGAGCTTTGCCGGCGGCTCGCCGCGGAAATGCTCGATCAGCTCGCAGATAAAGGTGCCGGTGCCAGTCGCCGGGTCGAGAATCTCGACCCCCTTGTCGATAAGGCGCTTGCCAAAATGCTTCTCGCAGAGCCAGTCGGCGCCCTCGACCATGAAGCGCACGATCTCGTTCGGCGTGTAGACGACGCCGAGCCGGTCGGCCGCCTTCCTGTTGTAGACCTTGTAGAAGCCCTCGTAGATCTCCTTGAGGAAGGTCTGCTTCTCGTGGTGGCTCGTGACGAGCGCGGCCGCCGAGCGGATCGCGGCGTAATAGGGCTCGAGCTGCTTCAGGAGATTGCGCTTGAGCGCGCCGGTGAAGAACGTGCCCTCCAGCGCATAGAGCTCCTTCGCCACGTTGTTGTCGCGGTGGAATTCGCTGTCGAAGACCTTGGTGAAGATCTCTTCCGTGAGGATGTGCTGGATCAGCATCTCCCGCACGTCCGCCTCGCCGATCGTCGGGTTGATGGTCTCCTTGGCGTGGGCGAGGAATTTCTCCGAGGCTGCGCGGAACGCGGCGTTGTCCCGGTGCGCCTCCTCGATCATGTCGCGCAGCGCCTTGAGGACGGCGGGCAGGTCGGTCTGGAACTGCCGCACCGCTTTTTGGAAGTCGGCAATCTCCTCACGCTCGTATTCGAAGAAGAGCTTGAGGAGGTGGGCGAGCGCGTCCGTGTCCTCGATCGGACAGCGCATTGCCTCCTCACGGTTCTGGATCAGAACCGCGGTGATCGAATCCTCAAAGATGATGTTATCCTGCGGATAGCCGGCCCGCTTCTTTTTCTCGATCTCCTCGTCGAGATCATCCTCCTCGTCCTTGCCCTCCCAGTAGCCAAGGGGCACGCGCAAGGAATAGAGCAGCGCTCCGTCGATGTAACGAGTCCGCTTGGCGGGCGTTTCGAATTCGTATTCGGGGATGAAGACGAGGTTTTGCTGACGCGCACGGGCCTTCAGCAGGTCCTTGAACGCCTCTCTGATCACCGATTCTCTGGTAGTGCCGGAATACTTCCGCAGGTCGTGCAGTTGGTTCCGAAATTCCGAGATAAAGATTTGGCTCACGACTGATTTCGCCCTGCGGCGCTCTTCTCAATCGCGCCTTGCGCTCAACCATGCATGACCGTTCGGCTGATTCCAAGGCCGGGCACGCCTCGCCTCCGATTCGATCCAAGCCTCGTGTTTCGGCGGGACGGCCCAGTCAAGGACGGGGCGCAGGCCCGCCGCTTTCGGCGGGCTTGATCCCGGACTGGACTGGCGCATCAGAGGTGGGGCGCGGCCCGGACATTCCCCCTCACCCGGCGCCGCCTGACGGCGGCGGCTCGGCCTTTCCCGCAAGGGGAGAGGCGGGAGGCGCGCATCACGTCCGAACGATGCGCATCATCGTCGGCGACGACGCGCATCATCGTCGGGGATGATGCGCGTCATCGTCGGGGAAAACGCGCGTCATCGTCGGGCCAGATTCGGCGGCGGCGTCCGCTTTGACGAACGGAAATGGCGGTTTCGGACCGATCCGGCGAACGCGGGGGCGCGCCTTGACTTGGGGCTGAGCGCGTGAATGGTGCGGCGCGATCCACCGGACAGGCCATGCACCGTTACCGCACCCACACCTGCGGCGCGCTCCGCGACAGCGACGTCGGCTCGGGCGTCCGCCTCTCGGGCTGGTGCCACCGCATCCGCGACCATGGCGGCGTCAAGTTCATCGATCTGCGCGACCATTACGGCCTGACCCAGGTCGTGATCGACCCGGATTCGCCCGCCTTCGGGCCGGCCGAGACGGTGCGCTCGGAATGGGTCGTGCGCCTCGACGGGACCGTGCGGCGGCGCCCGCCCGGAACCGAAAACCCTGATCTGCCAACGGGTTCGATCGAGGTCTACGCGACCGCGCTGGAGGTGCTCGGGCCCGCCGCCGAGCTGCCGCTGCCGGTCTTCGGCGAGCAGGAGTACCCGGAGGAGACGCGCCTCACCTACCGCTTCCTCGATCTGCGCCGCGACAAGCTGCACCGCAACATCATGACCCGCTCGGCGGTGATCGACTCGATCCGCCGGCGCATGAAGGACGGCGGCTTCTTCGAGTTCCAGACGCCGATCCTCACCGCCTCAAGTCCCGAAGGCGCAAGGGATTTTCTCGTTCCCTCGCGCCTCCATCCCGGCCGCTTCTACGCCCTGCCGCAGGCGCCGCAGCAGTACAAGCAGCTGATCATGATCTCCGGCTTCGACCGCTACTTCCAGATCGCGCCGTGCTTCCGCGACGAGGACCCGCGCGCCGACCGGCTGCCCGGCGAGTTCTACCAGCTCGACGTCGAGATGAGCTTCGTCACCCAGGAGGACGTCTGGGCGGCGCTCGAGCCCGTCATCCGCGGCGTCTTCTACGAGTTCGCCGAGGGCCGGGAGGTGACGCCGGTCTTCCCGCGCATCCGCTACGCCGATGCGATGCTGAAATACGGCTCGGACAAGCCGGATCTGCGCAATCCGCTCGTCATCGCCGACGTAACCGACCTCTTCGCCCGCGAGGACGTGACCTTCAACGCCTTCAAGCACGTCATCGTCGCCGGCGGCGTCGTGCGGGCGATCCCGGCGCCGGGCGCCGCCGCGCAGCCGCGCTCGTTCTTCGACAAGCTCAACGAGTGGGCCCGCGCCGAGGGCGCCGCCGGCCTCGGCTACGTTGTGTTCGAGGAGGAGGGCGGCAAGCTCACCGGCAAGGGACCGATCGCGAAGTTCATACCGGCCGAGGCGCAGGCGGAGATCACCCGAAAGAGCGGCGTCAAGGCCGGCGACGCGGTGTTCTTCGCCGCCGGCGACGAGGCAAAAGCGGCACAGCTCGCCGGCAAGGCGCGGGCGCGTCTCGGCGATGAGCTGAAGGTCGGCCAAAGGGACCAGTTCGCGTTCTGCTGGATCACCGACTTCCCGATGTACGAGTGGAGCGAGGAGGAGAAGAAGATCGACTTCTCGCACAACCCGTTCTCGATGCCGAACATCGAGCCGGACGCCTTCCTGGCGCTCGACCCCGGCGACAAGGAGCGCATCCTCGGGCTCACCGCGTTCCAGTACGACATGGTCTGCAACGGCTACGAGATCGCCTCCGGCGCGATCCGCAACCACCGCCCGGACGTGATGAAAAAGGCCTTCGGCATCGCCGGCTACGAGGAGAGCGTGCTCGAGGAGCGCTTCGGCGGCATGTACCGCGCCTTCCAGTACGGCGCGCCGCCGCATGGCGGCATGGCGGCCGGGATCGACCGGCTGGTCATGCTGCTCGTCGGCGCAATCAACCTGCGCGAGGTGACCCTTTTCCCGATGAACCAGAAGGCCGAGGACCTTCTCCTCGGCGCGCCCTCCGAGGTCTCGCCGAAGCAGCTGCGCGAGCTGCATATCCGGCTCAACCTGCCGCAGGCTTGAGGCGTCTTTGGCGATGCGCAGATCGGGGTTCCTCGGGCTCCTGCTCCTGCTCCTGCTCGCGACGCCGGCCTTTGCCGCCGAGTGGCCGGCGCCGATCGCCGCCGCCATTGCCGAGCGCGCGAAATCCTGCGCCGAGGCCGGCGGCAAGCTCGCCCCGCCCGAGAAGGCGATCCGCCGCCTCGATCTCGACGGCGACGGCCGCGACGACTTCATCCTCGATGACCGCCGGCTCGCCTGCAGCCGGGGCGCGCCGGGCTGGTGCGGCTCCGGCGGCTGCTCGATCGAGGTGTTCCTGTCGAGCGCCGTAGGCGGCTTGAAATCGGTGCTGACCGAGCTCGGGAGCGGCTATTCGGTCAAGACTTCCGGGCGCGGCCATCTCGTGACCTTCAAGACGCGCGAGGGCGCCGTCGCCTGTCGCTTCGCAGAAGGCTGCGCGATC
The DNA here is from genome assembly GCA_036742625.1 of Microvirga sp. GTDB lineage: Bacteria > Pseudomonadota > Alphaproteobacteria > Rhizobiales > Beijerinckiaceae > JAJKJG01. The sequence goes on along the minus strand of DAINQO010000002.1, from coordinate 26,279 downwards.
CCGACCGGCCGGCGCGGGGAGCGGAGCTGCTGAGCCGGCTCGACGCGACCGCGATCGTCGTCGCCCACGACAGCGAGGGCGTCCTGCCGGCCTGCCTTGCCGCGCTCGAACGGGACGGGGTTCCGACGCTCGTCGTCGACAACGCGAGCGCCGATCGAAGCGCCGCCGTCGCCGAAGAGCGCTCCTGCGCCGTCCTGCGCATCGCGCAGAACGAAGGCTACGGCCGCGCCGCCAATCTCGGCGCGCGCGCGTGCGAGACCCCCTTCATCCTGATCATGAATCCCGACATCGTCCTCGACGCCGGCGCGGTCCCGGCGCTCCTTCAAGCTGCCGAGCGCTATCAAGACGCCGGGATGCTCGCGCCGCGCATCGTCGAGCCCGACGACCGGTTTTTCTTCCAGCCGCGCTCGCTGCTCTCGCCTTACCTGAGCAATCCCGGCGGCAAGCTCGCGCTTCCGGAGGGCGACTGCTGCGCGCCCTTCCTCTCGGGGGCGTGCTTTCTCGTCCGCCGCGACCTGTTCCTGCGCCTCGGCGGGTTCGATCCGAACATCTTTCTTTTCTACGAAGACGACGATCTCTGCCGCCGCATCGCCGACGCCGGCCATGCGCTGATCCATGTGCATGGGGCGGTCGCCCGGCACGCCCGCGGCTCATCGACCGCTCCGAGGCCGGGGCGGATCTTCCGCGCCCGCTGGCACCACGCCTGGTCGCGGGCCTATGTCTCGCGGAAATACGGCCTGCCGGATCCGGCGGCACGGATGCTGGTCCTGAATGCGTTGAAGACCGTGCTGGCCCTGTTCAGCTTTCGCCGCAGCGTCGTCGAGCGCTACGCCGGCTCGGCCGCCGGCGCGCTTGCTTCTCTCGTCGGCCGAACGGCGCTAGGCAGGGAAGGACTGGCGCGGGAGGACACCCGATGACGGCGGGCCAAGGCCTCGGCCCGACGATCGCCGAAGCGATGCGTCGGCCGCACAACAATTTCACCGCTCTGCGGCTTGCGCTCGCGCTCGCCGTCATCGTCTCGCACGCCTTCAGCATCACCACCGGGTCGCTCGAGAACGAGCCGCTGATGCGCTCGACCGGCTTCACCCTCGGCGAGCACGCGGTGAACGGTTTCTTCGCGGTCTCCGGGTTCCTCGTCACCATGAGCTTCGACCGCAGGGGCTGGCGCGATTACGTCGTCGCGCGCGCCTTGCGCATCGTGCCGGCGCTGGTCGCGGCGACGCTCGTGACGGCGCTCCTTCTCGGCCCGGCGCTGACGCGATTGCCGCTCGCCCAGTACCTCGCCGACCCGGCGCTGTGGCGCTTCATCGCGCTCACGCCGACGACCTTCAAGAGCGCCACCGCGCTCCCCGGCCTCTTCTCCGACAACGTCTTCCCCTACCCGATGGGGACGGTGTGGACGCTGAAATACGAGATGCTCTCCTACATCGGCGTCTTCGCCGCCGGACTTGCCGGGCTGATGCGGCAGCGGATCGTGGCGCTCGGGCTCGTCGCGGGGCTGCTCGTCGCGATCGTGGCGCTCGACCTCCTCCATCCGGGGGCCGGCAAGGCGACGCAGACGAGCTTGCGGCTGCCGTTCCTGTTTGCCGCCGGCGGCGTCCTCTATCTGTGGAGCGACAAGCTCCCCGTCTCCTCGATCGTTGCCGCCGCTCTCCTCGCGGCGACGTGGCTCGCGGCCGGCACGCCGCTCTACAAGGCACTGCTCTTCGCCTTCGAGAGCTACGGCGTGATCTGGCTCGCGCTTGCGCCGGGCTTGTCGCACCCGGCCCTCGAGCCTCACGCCGACCTGTCCTACGGCACCTATCTCTATGGCTGGCCCGTGCAGCAGACGCTCGTGCACCTCTTTCCGGGCGCGGCGGCGCTTTCGCTGCTGGCGCCGGCGGTCGCGATCTCGCTCATCGTCGCCGCGCTGTCCTGGTACCTCGTCGAGAAGCCGGCGCTCAGCCTGAAGGCGCGTCTCGTGCGGGCGCCGGCGCCCGCCGCAACGCCTCAGCCGGCGGAGTGAGGCGCCTGGCGCCGGATGGCGCGGACGGCGTCGATGAGCTCCGCGGCGCGCGTGCTCTGCAAGAGCGGGATCAGGCGCTCGACCTCGTTGCGCGGTAGCTCCCACCATGCGCACGCGACGAGCGCCGCGATCGTCGCATCGTCGAAGCGCATGCGCAGCGCCTGCGCCGGGTTGCCGGCGACGACCGCGTAGGCCGGCACGTCCCGCGCCACCACCGCCTGCGCGCCGATCACCGCGCCGTCGCCGATGTGCACGCCCGACAGGACGACCGCGCCTGAGCCGATCCACACGTCGTTGCCGATCGCGACGCCGCCCCGCGTCACGTGCGAGCGCTCGGCTCCGACGGCGCGCGGCCACAGGCCCGGCAGGTTGTCGAACGGGTAGGTCGTCACCCAATCGGTGCGGTGATTGCCGCCGAGGAAGATCTCGACCCGGTCGGCGATCGAGCAATAGCGGCCGATGGTGAGCTGCGCGCCGGTCTCCGGGAACCGGATCTTCGGACGTCCGTAGCTGTATTCGCCGACGCTGAAGCCCCAGCGGCGAATCTCGGCCAAGAGGTGATGCCGGGTCTCGCGGACCGGGGCGCGCCAGCTCCGCAGGCGATCGAGGAAACTCACGGCGGCTCCGGGACGGCGGGTGACGCGCGGCTGGTATAAACCGCTCGGATTGCTGCCGAAAGCCTGTTAGACGGGCGCCCAGCATCGTGACCGGCCGAGGATGAGCGACCGTTACTACGACACGCCCCGCCGGGAGATCCTGCCCTGGCTGCCCGAGCGGGTCGTGCGTCTGCTCGATGTCGGCTGCGGCTCCGGCGCGACGACTGCGGCGGTGCGGGATGCGCGCGGCGTCGAATGGGCGGGCGGGATCGAGTTCGTCGACGCGGTTGCGGAACGCGCCGAGGCCCGCTTCGATCGCGTCTGGCGAGGCGAAGCGGCAAAGGCGCCGCTCGAGGCGGAGATCCCGGCCGGCTCGCTCGACCTCGTGCTGTGCCTCGACGTGCTCGAGCACATGCCGGATCCCTGGACGATGGTGCGGCGGCTGTCGCGGCTGATCCGGCCGGGCGGCCGGCTGATCCTGTCGGTGCCCAACATCCGGCACTGGAAGTTCGTCTGGCGTCTCATCGCGCGCGGCGATTTCACCTATCGCGATGCCGGGCTTCTCGACCGCACGCATCTGCGCTTCTTCGTGCGCCGGACGGCAATCGAGCTTGCGACCTGCGGCGGCCTCGAGCTCGTGGCGGCGACATCGGCGCAAGCCTGGCGCTTCCCGGAGCCGCGCTGGTGGCTGGCGCGGCTCTCCGCCGGCAAGCTCGACGAGGTCATGGCGAAGCAATGGCTCGTCGTGGCGCAGCAACCGGGCGGAGGACTTGGCGCGCCACCTCTCCCGAAGGGAGAGGTCGAGTCCGCGTAAGCGGACCGGGTGAGGGGTTACGCCCTTTCCGGCGGAGCCTGCCGGCGCCGTCTGTCCCGCGGCCGGTTCCCCTCACCCCTGCCCCTCTCCCGTTCGGGAGAAGGGTTCGAGCCGGGCCTCGCCCCGCTTGCCTAACGGCTTCGAACAAGACCAAGCTTGCACTCGAGGAAACGCCAAGGACGAGAACATGAGCGACGGCCCCGACGTGTCCCACGACCTCAAGGAGAACGCGCTCTTCTTCCACCGCCACCCGCGCCCGGGGAAGCTCGAGATCCAGGCGACGAAGCCGCTCGGCAATCAGCGCGACCTGGCGCTTGCCTATTCGCCCGGCGTCGCCGCCGCTTGCGAGGCGATCGCGGCCGATCCCGCCGAGGCCGCGACCCTGACGATCCGCCAGAACCTCGTCGCCGTGATCTCGAACGGCACCGCCGTCCTCGGGCTCGGCGACATCGGCCCGCTCGCCTCGAAGCCGGTGATGGAGGGCAAGGCGGTCCTGTTCAAGAAATTCGCCGGCATCGACGTGTTCGACATCGAGGTGGCGGAGAAGGACGTCGACAAGCTCGTCGACGTGGTCGTCGCGCTGGAGCCGACCTTCGGCGGCATCAACCTCGAGGACATCAAGGCGCCGGAGTGCTTCGAGGTCGAGGAGCGCTGCAAGGCCCGCATGGGCATTCCGGTCTTTCACGACGACCAGCACGGCACGGCGATCATCGTCGGCGCTGCGGTCCTCAACGGTCTCGAGCTTGCGGGCAAGCGCATCGAGGACGTGAAGATCGTGACCTCGGGCGCGGGCGCCGCCGCCCTCGCCTGCCTCAACATCCTCGTTTCGCTCGGGGCGCGACGCGAGAACATCTGGGTCACCGACATCGAGGGCGTCGTCTACGCGGGCCGCACGAAGCTGATGGACCGGTGGAAGTCGGCCTACGCGCAGAAGACCGAGGCGCGCTCCCTCGCCCACGTGATCGCCGGCGCCGACGTCTTCCTCGGCCTGTCCGCTGGCGGGGTGCTCAAGCCGGATATGCTGAAGACGATGGCCGCCCAGCCGCTGGTGCTCGCGCTCGCAAACCCCAACCCCGAGATCATGCCGGACCTGGCGCAGGCGACCCGTCCGGATGCCATGATCTGCACCGGACGCTCGGACTTCCCGAACCAGGTCAATAACGTCCTCTGCTTCCCATATATCTTCCGCGGCGCGCTCGACGTCGGCGCCTGCACCATCAACGAGACGATGAAGCTCGCGGCGACCCGCGCCATCGCGGCACTCGCCCGCGAGACGCCCTCGGAGGTCGTCGCCCGGGCCTATGGCGGGGAGGCGCGGCCGTTCGGGGTGACCTCGCTGATCCCAAGCCCCTTCGACCCGCGGCTCATCCTGCGCATCGCCCCGGCGGTCGCGCAGGCGGCGATGGACTCGGGCGTCGCGACGCGCCCGCTCGAGGACCTGCAAGCCTATGCCGACTCGCTGATCCGCTTCGTCTTCCGCTCCGGCTTCATCATGAAGCCGCTGTTCGAGAAAGCGAAGGCGGCGCCGAAGCGCGTGGTCTACGCCGAAGGCGAGGACGAGCGCGTGTTGCGGGCCGTGCAGGCGATCGTCGAGGAGGGGATCGCGCGGCCGATCCTGATCGGCCGGCCGAGCGTCGTCGAGACGAGGCTCAAGCGCTTCGGCCTCTCGGTCGCCGCCGGGCGCGACTTCGAGCTCGTCAATCCCGAGGACGACCCGCGCTATCGCGACTACGTCGCGAGCTATTGCGACGCCGCCGGCCGCAAGGGCATCACGCCCGATGCCGCCCGAACGCTCGTGCGCACGAACCCGACCGTCATCGCCGCGCTTGCGGTGCGGCGCGGCGATGCCGACGCCCTCGTCTGCGGCCTTGAAGGCCGTTTCCGCTCGAACCTGCGCCACATCCGCGACATCATCGGCTTGGCGCCCGGCGCGCAGGAGTTCGCGGCGCTGAGCCTCGTCATCACCTCGAAGGGCGCCTATTTCCTCGCCGACACCCATGTACGCCCGGATCCGACCGCGGAGGAAATCGCCGACATGGCGGTCGCCTGCGCCGACCACGTCGAGCGCTTCGGCATCGAGCCCAAGATCGCGCTCGTCAGCCACGCCGATTTCGGTGCCGCCGACACGGCGTCGGCGCACAAGATGCGCGCTGCGCTGGCGCTCATCGCCGAGCGGGCGCCGGAGCTCGAGGTCGACGGCGAGATGGCGGCCGACACGGCGCTGTCGCAGGCGCTGCGCGACCGGGTACTGCCGACCTCGCGCCTGAAGGGCGAGGCCAACATCCTGATCATGCCGAACCTGGACGCGGCGAACATCGCCTTCCAGTTCGCGAAGGTGCTGGCGGACGCGCTGCCCGTCGGCCCGATCCTGATCGGCCCGGCAAAGCCCGCCCACATCCTGTCGCCCTCGGTGACGGCGCGCGGGATCGTCAACATCACGGCAGTCGCAGTGGTCGAGGCGCAGGCGGGAGCCTAGCCCCCGTCGGCCGCGCGCTCTATGGGCTCGTCCGATCATCGTCCCCTTCCGCGGCGGCCTTGCGGCACGCCGGTTGCTGCCAGGCCGGCGGGTTTCAAGGGGCTGTGCCAGTGTGGATCAAGACATCTCTCGTTGGAGCGCTCGCCGTTTTCGGGGTGGCGCAAGTCGAGGCGAAGGAGCCGCGCAAACCCGCGGCGCACGCGGGCGTGCCGGGCGAGCAGCGGGCCGGCGCCCGTTTCACGGCGCTCAGTCGCGAGGGCCCCTGCCCTCAGGTGCGAAGGAAGCTTTGGCTCGACGGCGAGGGCTGGGTCGTGCGCCGCGTCCCGCTGTGCCGGTGAGACGCGCCATGGGCACCTTCGAGGCCATGATGCTTATCGTCGCGATCACGTTCGGACTGTCGGTCGTCGCGGCGCGGTCGGCTTAACCCCCGTTCGCGACCAGCGGCTCGGCCGCCGCCGCGGCGCGGGCGAGCGCGACCGCGTGCGCGAGGAGGCCGGCCGCGATATCGGCGGCTTCCGCCGCCTTGGCGTCGATCTCGCCTTCGGTGAAGCGCTTCGCCTCGGTGAACAGGCTGTCCGGGATGCAGCGCGTGCGCTGGACGTCGGCCGGGAGCTGGGCCAGGAACCCGAGCTGCAGCCCGGTGACCAGGCTGTGGCGGTCGTAGCGCAACGCCGCGAAGCGGCCGATCAGCGGCAGCCCGCCCCGCGCGTAGGGTGCGAGGAGCGGCAGGGTACGGTGCGCCTTTCGGAAAAAATCGATCCGCTCCTCGATCGTCGTCGGCAAATGGTCGCCGATCGCCCGGCCGCCATAGGCCTCGAGCACGACGAGATTGCACATGTCAACGGCGGCTTCGGCATAGGCCCATTCGGCCGTGAAGGCGCCGAGCGCCCGCTGGTAGCTGGCATCGGGAACGAAGGCCGGAGCGGCCATGCGGCACCACGCGAAAGCGCTGATTCGAGAGAATGGTTTCACACGCGTTCGCAGCACGCGAGCGGCGAAAGCCTCCGCCGGCGCTCATCCACGTGTTTTTTGCGAGCCGGCGCTGTAGACCGGGCCATGCGCTTCCTCGGCATCGGCGACAATTGCGACCTCGGCTCGCTCTATCGGAGCCTCGTCGAGGAGGGCCACGAGGTCAGGGTGTCGGCGACCGAGCCGCTCGCCGAGGGCACGCTCAAAGGTTTTGTGGCGCGAACGCCCGATTGGCGCGGCGAGCTCGCCTGGATCCGCGCTGCCGGCGAGGACGGCGTGATCCTCGTCGAGAACGTCGCCGCGGAGCGCGGCGGGCTCCAGGACGCGCTTCGCCGCGACGGTTTCCAGGTGATCGGCGGCTCCGCCTTCGGGGACCGGCTCGAGAACGACCGCGCCTTCGCGCAAGGCATCCTCGCCGAGCTCGGCTTTCCGGTGGCGCGCACGCTCGAGTTCACCGACGCCGCCGCGGCCGACCGGTTCCTCGCCAAGAATCCCGGCCGCTACGTGCTCAAGTTCAACGGCCCGGGCTTCGCCTCCTCCGACAACTATGTCGGGATGCTCGCCGACGGGCGCGACGTGCGCGCCGTCATGGCGGCAAAGCTGCGCCGGCACGAGGGTCCGGCGAGCTTCGTTCTGATGGAGCATGTGGCGGGCGTCGAGATGGGCGTCGGCGCCTATTTCGACGGCGCGCGCTTCCTCGATCCGCCCTGCCTCGACTGGGAGCACAAGCGCTTCTTCCCCGGCGACCAGGGCGAGCTTACCGGCGAGATGGGCACCGTGGTCACCTACGAGCGTGGTCGGAGCTTCTTCGCGCGCACGCTCGGCAGGCTCGCGCCGCTTCTCGCCCGGCACGGCCATGTCGGCTATCTCAACCTCAACACCATCGTGAACGCGCAAGGCATCTGGCCGCTCGAGTTCGCGGCGCGCTTCACCTATCCGGGCTTCATGCTGCTCGACCCGATCCAGGAGACCTCCTGGAGCGAGCTCTTCCGCATCATGACGCGGCAGAGCGCGCCGCGCTTTGCGACCCGCCCGGGCTTCTGCGTCGGCATCGTGCTGACGACGCCGCCTTTCCCTTACACCCGCAAGGACATCGCCGAGCCGGTCGGGCTGCCGGTGCTGTTCGATGGGCCGCTCGACGCGCGGGACCGCACCAACCTCCATTACGGCGAGGTCGGGCTCGATGACGGTGCGCTCGTGACGAGCGGTCTCTACGGCTGGACGATGGTGGTCACGGGCGTCGACGCAACCATCGTCGCCGCCAAGGAAAGGGCCTATCGCCTCGCCGATCGCGTGTTCGTACCGAACCTGCGCTTCCGCCGCGACATCGGCGACAAGCTCATCGCCGGCGATCTCGCGACAATCGAGGCAATGGGCCATTTCGATGACGTCTAGGCGCCGAGGCGCAAGTCGCGAGGGCATCTCGCTGGCGTCCGCTGAACGGTGCGCCGGTCCTCAGTGGCGCCGCGCCTGCACCAGGTAGCCCTGGATCGTCTCCTCGCCGAGAGAGCGGCAGGCTTCGAGCCGGTGCAGCCCTTCGACGAGGACGAGGCGCTCGCCGTCCTCGCGCACCATGATCGGGGTTTCCTGACCCGATTCGAGGATGCTGCCGGCGATCCGCGCGACCTTCGCCGGATCGAGCGTCGCGCGCCGTTTCACGGGCACATAGATGCGCGCGATCGGGAAGGCTTTCGTCTTCAGCATGACGCCTCCGCCCCCGATCGCGGTACGCCCGGCATGCGGGCGCCGCGACGGCGCCGGCACATTTCCGGGGCGCAACACGGCGGGACATATCCAGGAAACGAGGGCGGGTTAGGAGCGGCCATTCGCGGTCACAGGGGTCCCGCCGCCATGAACCAGCCGTCCTTCCTCCGCGCGCTCGTCGGCTTCATCGCCTCGACCGCGCTCTTGTCGAGCGCGATGGTGCTCCTCGCCGCGCTGTGAATGGCGCCGCCGTAAGTGCGACTATTTCTTGGCGCGTGCCGCCTTCTTTGCCCCGCGGCCCTTGCGCGACTGCCCGAGACCGAGCGCACGCGCGAGCTCGGAGCGCGCCTTCGAATAGTTCGGCGCGACCATCGGGTAATCGGGACGAAGGCCCCACTTCGCCCGGTACTGCTCGGGCGTGAGCCCGCGGGCGGTGAGATGGCGCTTCAGGGAGCGGTACTGCCGCCCATCCTCGAGGCTGATGATGTAGTCGGGCCGAATGGTCTTGTTGATCGCGACCGGCGGCGTCGGCGGCTCCGCCGCCTGCTGCGGCTTCGCGATCCCGCTGAGCGCGGAATGGACCGAGGTGATGAGGGCGGCGAGATCCGTGCGCGGCACCGAATTATGCGACACGTAGGCCGAGACGATATCGCTGGTGAGCGCCGGGTAGTCGGGCGACGCCGACTCTGAGGTGTTCTGCATGACTTGACTCCGACACCGGGGCGGCACGGCGCCGCGATTCGCAAGGGGTGTCGGGAGCGGACCCTACCCGCTTGAAGTCCAACAGGAAACCCTAGGCGGCTCGCCGCTGCTGGCTTACAAACAGGGTAGCTGGAACGATCGCCATGACGTGGCTTCTGCCCGCCCTCCTCGCCGCGCTCGCCCTCGCGGCAGCGCCCGCATCGGCTCAGCAGGGCCGGGGCGCACAACCATCAGGCGAGCGCCAAGCCCTCGTCAATCAATGCGATGCAGACGCCAGCGCGAAGAAGCTCTCGGGCACGGCGCGCGGGAGTTTCATCTCCGACTGCCTCGCCAGGAAACCACCCGCCGGCGAGACCGGCGCGGGCGCCGGCAGGCCGGGCCAAAGGGACGACGCCTCGAACGCGCAGCAGAAGGACATCCAGGACGCGCAGTTCCGGAAGTGGAACAGCGTCGCCGACCGCGCCATGAAATCGATCTGCGTCGGCTGCGACCAAGGCGCGGCGGCGCGCCCGGCCCGCGCGCGGCGCCGAGCGCCCGTCGCGGACGACGTCGAGTATGGAGCCGGCACCGCGGACGCCTACGAGTGAGGCCGCGCTACCCCGGCTCGAACCACAGCGTCATGCCGTAGTCGAAGGTGATCTCCTCGCCGGCCTCGATCGTCCGCAGCGCGACGAGATCGAGGGCGAGCGCCGCGAAGTGGCGGATGAACGCGCAGTTCGGCGTCGCGGAGTGGTTGACGAGGCTCGTGTAGCCGAGCGCAATCGCGGCCCGGCCCTCCTGGCGATAGAGGTCCTCGCCGACCGTGCCCGGCTCCCACAGAAAGATGTAATTTCCGACATTCGTCGGATCGACCGCGCGGCGCTCTTCGTGCGGGATGATCAGCACCGGCGAACGCTCGACGAGCGCGCCCTTCTCGATCCGGCTGTCGGCGACGACGCCGCGCCCGCGCCGCTCGAATTCCACGACCCGCAGCGGCGCCCGCTGCCGGCTCAGCACCGGGAGATCGCCCGTCCCGCAGCTTAACGGCTCGTTAACCATGCTGCCCCGATCCTGTGATCACAGCGTCCGGTGCTCCTGCGATTCGTGGATCCGGGGCCGCGGCGACTGTCACACCATGCCAGGGCAGGCATGGAGCGTCGCGATCCTTGAGACAAGGACAGAGCCATGAAAGCCATCGCCTTTGTCACGCAGAAGGGCGGGAGCGGGAAGAGCACCCTGTGCATCAACCTCGCCATAGCCGCTCAGGAAGCGGGCCGCTCGGTCTGCATCCTCGAGATGGATCGCCAGGCGACCGTCAGCGACTGGTCCGAGAGCCGCACCGCCGACGGTCCCGAGGTCGCCCAGATCGAGACCTCGCAGGTCGACGACGTGATCAAGAAGCTGAAGCACGCGGCCTACGATTACGTGCTCATCGACACGCCGGGCGTCGACAGCGCCGGCACGCTCGCGGCGATCCGGGCCGCCGACCTGTGCCTCATTCCATGCCGGCCGACGCCGGCCGACCTTCGCGCCTTCAAGCCGACGCTCGCGGCGGTCTACCGCCTCGACAAGGAGTTCGCCTTCGTCCTCAACCAGGCGCCGCCGCGCAGCTACCGCGTCCGCGACGCCTCTGACGGGCTTGCCGCGCTCGGCATGCTGGCCGACGTGACGATCGTCACCCGCAACGACCACCAGGACGCGATCGGCATGGGCCAGGGCGTGACCGAGTTCAATCCGGGCGGGCAGGCGGCCGACGAGGTCCGCCGGCTCTGGGCCTGGCTCGAGCGGCGCGTCAGGCACGCCTCGGGAGAGCGCACCGACTTCATCGGCAACCGGGCTTCGCAGGGCAAGAAAGATGTCAAAGCAGCTTAAGCACAGCCTGCGCTCGATCATCGAGGCGTCGGCCCCTCCCCGCTCGAACGTCGTCCACCTCGAGACCCCGACGGAGCCGCGCGGCACCCTCAAGGAGCGGGCGCGCCAGCTCTCGGTGTACCTCGAGCCGACGGTCTACGACCAGCTGCGCGACATCGCCTATGTCGAGCGCACGAAGATCCATCCGCTCATGCTCGAGGCCTTGGACCTGTTGTTCAGGCAACGCGGCGCGCGCTCGCTCCAGGAACTCGATCCGCATTATTGCGCAAAGGGTTGAGCGCCGGTCTTCGAGCTTGCTCGTGCGGCACGTGAAGATGGTCGTTTTCATGCACGAGCCGAAGGGTTTCGCCCGGGAATCCGAAGTGTTGGTTGGACTTTCTGCCGCCCTTGAAGCAAACCGGCCGGCGCGTTCACCATATCCTTAAGAATTCGTTAGCAGAGCTTGCCGCTTACCTTCAAAGCCGGGATGATCCTCGCCATCAGAGGAGGATTGCCCATGGCCACGACCGCTCTCGACGAGACTTTGCAGCGCGACCGCACGGCGGAGCTTTCCGCGCTCCCGACACCGCTGACGCGGGGCGGCAAGAGCGAGGCGTCGCGCCGGTCCGATATCTTCGAGCGCTCGCCCGCCGCCACAGGCGCCGCCCGGACGGCGCTGCCGACCGTGGAATACGCCCGCGTCAGCGACGAGCTCGAGCGCCGCAGCCGCGAATGGACCGCGATGGTGCGGCTCCTCGAGCAGAACCGGCACACCCTCGACTGCGCCGAGATGGAGCGCGACGCCGCCTATGACGAGCTCGCGCGCATCGTCCCGATCGTGCAGGAGACGGCGAAGGAGCTCACCGCCGCGATGGATGCGAGCCGCAGCGGCCGGCCGTCGCCGGACCTGCCGGAGCTGTTCGCGAAGAACAGCGAATCTCTCGATCAGCTCGAGAAGGTCTCGGTCGCGCTCAGCGGCCATTTCCTGCGCTGCCGCGCGGCTTGGGAGCAGTATGCCCGCAGCGTCGAGAACGCGCAGCGGCTGCGCGGCGAGGCCCCGCGCTGACGGTGGCGCGCGCTCCGGCGCGCGCCAAAGCCCTCAGCGGACCCGCTTGATCGTCGTGATGGTGCCTTCGGGGAGCTCGCCCTTGTCCTGGCGCTCCTTGGCGATCGAGCCGGCGAGATAGTCGTCCGACGGCTTGCCGTGGTTCTCGACCACCATATAGGCGGTCCGGCCGTCGTCGAAGTTGACCGCGAACATGACCGATTTCTGGGGCGTCGACCTGCGGAAATACATGCTTTCCTCCTCCCTGCCGCCCGGTGGCGGCAGCCTGGAAATGAAGAAGCCGCCCGTGAAGGCGGCCTCGAGGACGGGGCCTAAGCCCCGCCCGTGTCGGCTTCGCCTTACGCGGTCTGGATGTTGTTGACCGCAATCTTGCCGGAGCGGCGGTCCTCGGCGGTGTCGAAGGTCACCTTCTGGCCTTCGACGAGGCCGCGGATGCCGGCGCGCTCGAGGGCCGTCGCATGGACGAAAACGTCCTTGCCGCCGTCGTCGGGCTGGATGAAGCCGAAGCCTTTTTGATCGTTGTAGAATTTCACGGTGCCCGTGGTCATTACGGTCGTCCTTCACTTCGAGGTGCACGTGGGCCTCAAGCGCGCGATGCGGCCTTCGGCCCGGTTCGTCGAGTTTTGGAGAGAAAGTCCGAGGCGTGCGCCAAGCCGTCAGCGAAGGCGAAGCGGCCCAGTCGTCCGGCCAAAGTCGATGTCCGTATATGGGCTTTGCCGGCCGATTTGGCAAGCCGACCCGGGCGAAACGAAGCTCAGGAGCCCTCGAACTCGCCGCCGCTACGCTCTCGCGCCCGATTGCAGATGAAGCGCGCCGCTCGACTGGGCCGCCGCGGCGGCTAAGATCGGCGCTCCCGCCCGCTCACCCGACGGACCCGACATGAACGACATCCTCGCCCTTGACGGCGCGAGCCTCCTTGCCGCCTTCCGCAACCGCGCCCTGTCGCCGGTCGAGGTCGTCGACGCGGTGCTCGCCGGCATCGAGCGTCACAACCCCGTCGTGAATGCCTTCAACATCGTCGATGCCGAGGGTGCGCGCACAGCCGCGCGGCGATCCGAGGCGCGCTGGGCGAAACGGGCCCCGCTCGGCCCGGTCGACGGGCTGCCGCTGACGATCAAGGACAACATCATCTGGGCCGGACACCCGGCCCGGCGCGGCTCGCGGACGAGCTCGACCGATCCGCTCGCCGAGAGCGCGCCATCGGTCGACCGCCTGCTCGAAGCGGGCGCCGTGCCGATCGGCAAGACCACCCTGCCGGAGTTCGGCTGGAAAGGCATCGGCGACAGCCCGCTCACCGGCATCACCCGCAACCCTTGGGACACGCGCGTCACGACCGGCGGCTCGTCGGCGGGCGCCGCGGCGGCGGCCGTCCTCAATCTCGGAATCCTGCATCTCGGCACCGACGGCGCTGGATCGATCCGCATCCCGGCGGGCTTCTGCGGCATCTACGGCATCAAGCCGAGCTTCGGGCGCGTGCCGGCCTATCCGCCCTCCCCTTACGCGATCCTGTCGCATGTCGGCCCGCTCTCGCGCACCGTGCACGACGCGGCGCTCATGCTCACCGTGGCCTCCGCGCCCGACCCGCGCGACATGACGGCGGTGAACACCCCGGCCCCGGATTTCCGCATCGGGCTCGATGACGGCGTCAGGGGCCTGCGCATCGCCTGGTCGCCGCGGCTCGGCTACGTCGAGAAGCTGCATCCCGAGGTCGAGGCGTTGACGGCCGCCGCGGCGCGCGCCTTCGAGGAGCTCGGTGCGATCGTCGAGGAGGCCGACCCGGGCTTTGCCGATCCGGTCGAGACCCTGAACGTCATCTGGGCCGGCGGCGCGGCGGCGCTGCTGCGGGCGATTCCCGAAAGCCGGCATGCGGAGGTCGATCCTGGCCTGCGCGCCATGGCCGAACGCGGCCGCGGGCTGCTCGCGGGCGACTTCGCCGCCGCCGCGAATGCCCGCTTCCCGCTTTCGACCGCGATGGCGCGCTTCCACGAGCGCTACGACCTGCTCCTGACGCCGACGCTTGCGACCCCGGCCTTCGCGGTCGGGCACGACGTGCCTCCGGACGGCAGCTTCGGGGACGACTGGATCGGCTGGACGCCCTACAGCTATCCGTTCAACCTGACCCTCCAGCCGGCCGCGACCGTACCGTGCGGACTGACCGCAGCCGGCCTCCCGGTCGGCCTGCAGATCGTCGGCCCGATGCACCGCGACGACCTCGTGCTGCGCGCCTCGCGCGCCTTCGAGGCGATCCGGCCCTGGCCGACGATCGCCGAGCCGCAGGCGCTCACCGCATCGTGAGGCGCGTGACCGGCGCGTTGTATGCAGAATACCGGTCCGGCCCGCCTGGGGCGGCCCGGCAATCAGCATTCGGGAGGCCGTTATGATTTTGAACAGACGCAGCATCCTGGTGGCGGCTCCCGCCGCAGCCGCCGCAACCGTATTCGGCGCTCCGGCTTTCGCGCAGGGCACGCCCGCCGCGGCGCCGCCCGCCACCGGCCCGCAGCAGGCCCCCGGGTTCTATCGCTACAAGATCGGCGACATCGAAGCGACGGCCATCAACGACGGCGTCTGGATGCGTCCTCTTGCCGATGGCTTCGTGAAGAACGCCGCGCTCGACGAGGTGAAGAAGGCCCAGGAGCAGGCCTTCCTGCCAACCGACGTGACGCCCATCCCGTTCACCACCACGGTGCTCAAGACCGGCGGCAAGATCGTGCTCATCGATACCGGCAACGGCAACTCCGGCGCGCCGACGTCCGGAACCTGGATGGCGAACTTCACGGCCGCGGGCTTCGACCCGGCGAATGTCGACACGATCATCATCAGCCACTTCCACGGCGACCACATCAACGGCATGCGCCTCAAGGACGGCAGCGCCGTGTTCCCGAAGGCGGAGGTCATGGTCTCGGCCCCGGAGTGGGGCTTCTGGATGGACGACGGCAAGATGGCGGCCGCGCCCGAGGGCCTGAAGGGCAACTTCAACAACGTCCGGCGGGTCTTCGGGCCGATGGCCAAGGATGTGAAGCAGTACGAGGCCGGCAAGGAGCTCGCGCCCGGCGTCACCGCCGTCGCGGCGCCGGGCCACACGCCCGGCCATACCGCCTACGTGGTGTCCTCGGGCGGCGGCAAGCTGATCCTGATGTCGGACACCACGAACCATCCGGCGCTGTTCGTGCGCCACCCCGAATGGCAGGCGGTGTTCGACATGGACGGCAACCAGGCCGTCGACACGCGTCGGAAGCTCCTCGACATGGCCGCGGCCGAGCGCGCCCGGGTCGCGTTCTACCACGCGCCCTTTCCGGCGACGGGCTTTGTCGCGAAGAGCGGCAGCGGCTACGAGTTCGTGCCGGTGCAATGGATGCCGACGATCTGACCGTCATCCCGACCTGAGCTCCGACGGGCGCGAAAGCGCCCGTTTTTTTGCGGCTCGGGGGCGTCTTGGCGCTCGGGAGGCTCGGGTAGACGGACACCGCCTGCGCCATGCTATGCCTCGCCCCGCGGCGAACGAGTTCCCAGCGCCGCGCGTGCGGCCGAAGGCAAGCGGGTCCTGAATGGCGCGACAGTTCGATAAGCTCGCCTTCGTCGCGAGCCCGACGCCGGAGGCCAAGGACGCCGCCGCGGCGCTCGGCGCCCGCTACGCGCACGCGCCGCCGGAACAGGCGGACGTCGTCGTCGCGCTCGGCGGCGACGGCTTGATGCTGCAATCGCTCCACCGCTTCATGGGCACCGGCAAGCCGATCTACGGCATGAACAAGGGCTCCGTCGGCTTCCTGATGAACGACTTCAGGGAGGACAGCCTGGTCGAGCGGCTCGAGGCCGCCCAGCGCAGCATCGTCCACCCGCTGCTGATGGTGGCGCGCGACGTCCACGGCGTCGCCCATACGGCGCGGGCGATCAACGAGGTCTCGATGCTGCGCCAGACCTACCAGGCGGCGAAGCTGCGCGTCTCGATCGACGACAAGGTCAGGCTCGAGGAGCTCATCGCCGACGGGCTTCTGATCGCGACCCCGGCCGGCTCCACCGCCTACAACCTCTCGGTCAACGGCCCGATCCTGCCCCTCAACGCGCCGCTCCTCGCGCTGACGCCGATCTCCGCCTTCCGGCCCCGCCGATGGCGCGGCGCCCTCCTGCCCGACCGGGCGCAGATCCGGATGGACGTGATCGAGCCCGAGCTGCGGCCGGTCAGCGCCGTCGCCGATCACACCGAGTTCCGCAACGTCACCGAGGTCGACGTCTCGATGGACCGCGCCGTCGACCTCGTCATGCTGCACGACCCCGGCCACAGCCTCGACGAGCGCATCCTGCGCGAGCAGTTCGGCACCTAAAGCATCATCCCGAAAAGTGGCTGCCGGTTTTCGGAAAAGATCATGCTCAAACAACGAGGTAGAGCGGGATGACGACACGAAGAGAAGTCATCGCGCTCTAAGGGCGGCTCAGGCGGCCTTGAGCGCGGGTTCGGGATCGTGCTCGAGCAGCGCCCGCGGCGCATGCTCCATGACGACCGCAAGCGCCGCCTCGTCGGCGAGCGCGCCGGCGATGTGGCGGGCTTCGTCGCGCGCCGCCTCGGCCTCGAAACGCCGCAGCAGCGCCATCAGCTTCCCGGCTTCCTCGGGCGAGAGGTCGCGGCAGGCCGTCAGCACGCGCTCGATCATCAGGCGCGACAGCTGCGCGCCGTCGGCATCGGCTCCGGCCGGCCCATTCTCGCGAAGCGCGGAAAGCGCCGCCTCGAACGCCGGCTGCAGGCTCGGCGGCAGGCCGGCCTTCCGGTAGAGCGGCGCGAAGCCGGCCCCGCGCCGATCCCAGAGCAGCGCCCCGACCCGTGCGGAAGCGAGCCCGGACAGATCGGCGAAAGCGGCCTCGGCGAAGCCCATGCTGCGCGACAGCAGCGCCCGCAGGATCAAGGCCGGGGTGAGCTGGCCCGTCCGGCGCAGGTGGAGGACGAGGCGGGAGACGTCGTCGCGCTCGGCGGCCGAGGACAGGGCGAGCGTCGTCTTCTCGCGCGCCTCGCGGACGATGCGCTCGGTGCGCTCGGGCGAGAGCCAGCCGCAGCCGGTGACGAATCGCAACAGGCTCGCCGACAAGGCGGCGGCGATCGCCTGCCGGATCGCCAGCGGCAGGTCGGCGCGGGCGAGCAGCGCCTCGCGCAGCTCCGGGCGGTCGCCGTGGCGCTCGACCATCCGGGCGAGCGCCGTCGCCGGAATAGCGGCGCCGGCGTTCTGCGCCAGCGCCGCGAGCGATGCCGCGGAGGCGATCTCGGCAAGCGCCGCCGAAACCGCGACCGACACCGTCGGGCGCAGCGCGATCGCGGTCTGGACGAGCTCGCCGCCGAGCGCCGCGCAATCGACGAGGTCGGCGTCGGGCAGCACCGGCGAGCGGGAGAGGATGAGCGTCGCGATATCGCTCTGGTCGTTGGCGAGCGCGACGACGAGGTGGCGCGGCGCCTCCGGAGCGTTGGCGAAGGCCTCGGCCAGCGCCCGGCGCACCAGCGGCGACGGGTCGTCGAGCAGCGCCGTCATGGCGGTCTCGGCTTCCCAGCGGTCGTCGGGCGAAAGCTCGGAGTAGAGATAGGCGCGGGCGAGCGCCCCGACCGCCTCGGCGCGCTGGCCGGGCGGCGCCGTGCGCGCCCACAACAGGAACTGACGGATGATCATGCCCGGCGCCGCCAGCTCATGAAGGCGAGGAGGTCGAGCGGGCGCCCGATCGCGCCGAGACGGATCGGCTGCGCCGCGACCTGAGGTGCGGCAGCGCCTGCCGCGAGCGACGCCGGCCGGCGCGGCGGCAGCGGCACGTCGGCGGAAGGCGCGGCTGCGGCCGCAGCCGAAGCGGGTTCGGCCGGTTCCGGGTCGTCAGGCGGCGTCGAGCGCGGAAAGAACGGCTCCGTCGCGGCGCCGCGGGTGCCGGCGTCGGCGGCATTCCCGGCCCGCCACAGGCTTGCGACCGCCTCCGAGATCGGACCTCTGCGGCCATCGGTCCGGAACAGGCCGTGCAGCGCCGGCCCGTCGCTCCGGGCGAAGGCGACCGGCTGGTCCGGGGCGAAGGCCGGCGCGGCGCTCGCTGCGGCTTGCGTGCCGTGGCTCGCCGCAAGGAGGGCGTAGACGGCCTCGCCGGCGCCGCGGGCGCGGCCCTTGCGGTCGAAGAAGATCGGGCGGTTCGCCGCCGCGGCATCGGGGAACTCGGCCGCGGCCGGGCGGCGCGGCGCCGTCTGCGCCTGGCGGATCAGGTCGACGGCGCCGCGGGCGCCGAGGAAATGGGCGACGTAGAGATCGCCGCTCGTCGGCTCGCGCCCGAGCTCGGCTGCCAGGAGGTCGCGGTTGCGCTGGGTGAAGGTGCCGGCCATGAGCGAGGCGACCTGCGGGTCGTGGCGCAGGGCGAGGATCTCGCGGCGCCGCCTCGGATCGTCGACGACGAGCGTGCCGTCGGACTTTGCCGCGATGGCGTTGGCCTCGTCGCCGAGCCCGAGCTTCGGCCCCTCGGTGCGCACGAGCCCGAGCCAGGTCTGCTCGATGAACTGGAACAGTCCGCTCGCCGACGAGCTGCGCGCCCGCGCCTTCGGATCGAGCGCCGACTCCCTTTGCGCCGTCGCCAGGAGGTAGTCGAAGCCGGTGCCGGTCTTCTCGGCGCCCTGCCGGATGGCGTCGACGACCGGATTGACCGGCGCGGGCTCGCGGGCAGGAGGTGTCGTGAACAGGAACATCGCGCCTGAGGAGGCCCGGCCGAGCGGCCGCGTGGAACCCGGGCTTGAGACTGGCGCCGTTATGGTAAAGGAAGGCTGAAGGCCGGCCCCGCAGCCCGTTCCCGGCCCGCGGATAGAGCCCGATGACCCCCGACCCCGCGCACGCGCCGCATCCGCGCGGCGGCCTCTACTTCGAGGACTTCGCCGTCGGCGCGACGATGGCCCACCGCCTCACCCGGACGGTGACGCAGATGGACAACATGCTGTTCTCGAACATGACGCTGAACCCGCAGCCGCTGCATATCGACGCCCATTTCTGCGCCACCGAGACCGAGTGGGGCCGGCCGCTGATGAACTCGCTGTTCACGCTGGGCCTGATGATCGGCATCTCGGTCAACGACACCACCGTCGGCACGACGATCGGCAACCTCGGCATGACCGACGTGCGCTTCCCGGCGCCGCTGTTCGAGGGCGATACGTTGAGCGTCACGACCGAGATCGCGGCCAAGCGCGAGTCGCGCTCGCGTCCAGACGCCGGCATCGTCGACTTCATCCATCGCGCCTACAAGCAGGACGGCACGCTCGTCGCCGAATGCCGCCGTCAGGCCTTCATGAAGAAGCGGCCGAGCGCCTGAATGCGCTCGCTCCTGTTCATCCCGGGCGACAGCGTCAGGAAGCTCGACAAGGGCCTTGGCGCCGGCGCCGACGTGCTCCTCGTCGATCTCGAGGATTCGGTCGCCCTCTCCGGCAAGGACGCGGCGCGCCGGACCGCCGCGGCGTTTCTCGCCGCGGCGCGGCGCGAGGCCCACCGGCCGCGCCTCTACGTCCGGGTCAACGGCCTCACGACCGGGCTCACCGACGCCGATCTCGACGCCGTCATGCCGGCGGGGCCTGACGGCATCATGCTGCCGAAGACCGTCGGCGGTCCGGACCTGTCGCATCTCGGCGTCAAGCTCGCGGTACGCGAGGCCGAATACGGCCTTGCGGACGGCGCCACCCGGATCATCGCCATCGCGACCGAGAGCGCCCGCGGCGTGTTCGGGCTCGGCACGCTTGCCGGCGCGAGCCGGCGTCTGGCGGGGGTCGCCTGGGGCGGCGAGGATCTCGCCGCCGATGTCGGCGCCGAGGCGAACCGCGGTTCGGACGGGCTCTACACCGACCCGTACCGGATCGCCCGCGCCATGACGCTGTTTGCGGCAGCCGCAGCCGAGGCCGACGCGATCGACAGCGTCTACACCAATTTCCGCGACCTCGACGGCCTCGCCGCCGAGTGCCGCGAGGCGCGCCGCGACGGCTTTGCCGCCAAGATGGCGATCCACCCGGCCCAGGTCGCAGTCATCAACGAGGCCTTCACGCCGTCCGCCGAGGCGCTCGCGCAGGCGCGGGCGATCGTCGACGCGTTCGCGCAGAACCCCGACGCCGGTGTCGTCGGCATCGACGGCCAGATGATCGACCGCCCGCATCTGCGCCAGGCCGAGCGGGTGCTCGAGCGGGCCGCGGCGACGCGACGCTAGCGGGTGGGACACCTCTCCCGAGGGGAGAGGTCGAGTCGCGCGGAGCGCGACCGGGTGAGGGAATGCCCTTTCCGGCGGAGCCTGCTCAACCTTCTGCCCCGCGGCCGGGGGCGTTCGGGCCCCGTTCGGGAGAGGGGTTCATCGGCGGAGCGCGTTACTGCCCGTAGCGGCGCGGGCCGCCCGGCATTTGGCCCCACTGGGCCTGGCCTCTCGGCCGATCGGGGCGCTCGACGTTGCCGGTCGAGGTCACGTCGCGCTTCGGGGCATGGCGCTTCGTCGTGCGCAGGAAACGCTTGCCGCCGCGCTCGAAGCCCTGCGCCCAGCCGGCCTCGTCGACGAGGGTTGGGGTGTCGACCGGCGCCGGGCCGATCGGCAGCGCCAGGGCGGGAGTCGAGAACGCGGCGCCGGCGGCAAGGGCTGCCGCCGCAAGGGAAAGCACGATCTTCATGGCAGGCACTCCTTCGAGGAACCTGCCAAGGCAACAAGCACCGGCGAGCCTTGTTCCGCGCTGTCATTCCGGGGCTCGCCGTAGGCGAGAGCCCGGAACCCATAAACACGACCCTTCCCGATGTTATCGAACGGACGTGCGTGACCGGTGTCGCAGGTGTTTATGGGTTCCGGGCTCCTCGCTTCGCGAGGCCCCGGAATGACGGGAGCTACAGAGGCCCCTGGTCGCCGCCGCCCGCTGGGCGGGTCATGGCGAAGTTCGTCTCCGGGGTCGCGACGAAGTATTCGCGGTAGCCGGCGCGGGCGATCGGGCGCATCGCCGCGGTGTCGACGACGCCGTCGACGATGAACCGGTCGTCGATATGGGTGCCGACCACCTCGCCGATGACGAGGTGGTATTGCGCCGGTCCGGCGAGCGGCGCGAGCGGCACGGTCCTGAGCCATTTGCACTCGAGCGCCACCGGCGACTCGGCGACGCGGGGCGGCTTGACGAGGCGGCAGCGCGCCGGCGTCAGGCCGGCAAAGTCGAGCTCGCTCTCTCCCCGCGGCAGCGGCGCCGAGGTCCGGTTCATGGCCTCGCGCAGGTCGAAGGTCGCGAGATTGCAGACGAACTCGCCGGTCTCCTCCGCAAAGACGAGGGCGTCCTTGCGGCCGTGCGACGAGAACGCGACGATGTCCGGACGGTCAGAGACGGCATTGAAATAGGAGTAGGGCGAGAGGTTGACCTCGCCCTTCAGGCTCATCGTCGTGATCCAGCCGATCGGGCGCGGCGCGACGAGCGCCTTGAACGGGTTGTAGGGCAGCCCGTGGTCGTCCTTCGGCGGCTCGTAGAACATTCCGCGGCGGCTCTAAAGACGCGTCACGACGTCGGCGAGCGCCGGCCGCGGCCGCTCGGCCGGGGGCTCCTTCGGGCGCCCGATATGGACGAAGCCCGCCATACGCTCGTTAGGCGCCAGGCCGAGCGCGTCGAGCACGCGGCGGTCGAAGGCGTACCACTCGGTGATCCAGGAGGTGGCGTAGCCCATCGCGTTCGCGGCGATGACGAGGCTCATGGCGGCGGCGCCCGCCGACATGATCTGCTCCCAGTCCGGGATCTTGACGTGCGGCGCGGCCCGGGACACGACCCCGATGACGAGCGGCGCGCGGGCGAGCCGGCCGCGCTCGAACTCGACCGTTTCGGGCTTTGCCGCCGGGTTGTCGGCGCGGAACGCCGCCGCGATCGCCTCGCCGATCCGGCGCCGCGCCTCGCCTTCGAGCACGATGAACCGCCACGGCGTCAGCCGGCCATGATCCGGCACCCGCGTCGCGATGGTGAGGAGCGTCTCGATCTCCGCGGCGCTCGGGCCGGGCTCCGTCAGAAGGTGCGGCGCGACCGAGCGGCGGGACTGCAGGAGGGCGAGGGTTTCGTTCATGTCCGCTTCATGGGATCTGGGCCATAAGGGCCACGCTCGAGGAGGCGCGGAACGGGCCGTCAGCGGCCACGGTCTCGCCTTTCTCAAGGCCAAAGACAAGCCGAAGGGTCGTCGGGAGGACGGGCCGCCGCAAGAGCGGCCGAAGGAAGCGTAAAAGCAGTCACATGATCACGGTATCCAAGGAGGCGCCGCCCCCGGGCGGGCGGGTCGAATGCGTATGGACGGGGGCCGAGACCCTGCGCGCGTTCGCGGTCGTGCTGCTGTTTGCGGCGGCCGCGGCCGCGGTATGGCCGCTCGCCGGCAGCGTCGTCCCGTGGGATTCGAAGAACCACTTCTACCCGATGCTGCGCTACCTTGGCGCGGCGCTTGAGCACGGCGAGCTACCGCTCTGGAATCCCTACCATTTCAGCGGCCATCCCTCGGTCGCCGATCCGCAAGCGCTGCTGTTCACGCCGACCATGCTGCTGTTTGCCTGGGCGGTGCCCTCGCCGTCGATGCAGCTTTTCGACGCCGTCGTCTTCGCGCATTTCGTGCCCGGCGCGCTCGCCATCCTGATGCTGTTCCGGCGCCGCGGCTGGGCGCCCGCAGGCGCCGTCATCGCGGCGATGATCTTCATGCTCGGCGGCTCGGCGTCGGCACGGCTGCAGCACACCGGCATGATCTTCAGCTACGGCTTCTTTCCGCTGGCGCTGTGGCTGCTCGAGGAGGCGCTCGACCGCCGCTCCTACGGCTACGCCGTGCTCTTCGCCGCAGTTGCCGCCATGATGGCGGTCGGGCGCGACCAGGTCGCGTTTCTCTGCGCCGTCACGCTCATCGGCTTCGTCGTCCATCGCATCGCGATCGCCAACGATCGCCTCGCTTTCGCCCGCAGCCGCATCGGCGTGCTTGCGGCAGCCGGCGTCGTCGGCGCGGCGCTGCTCGCCGTGCCGGTCGTGCTGACGATGCAGTTCCTCGCGACCTCGACCCGGCCGTCCTTCGGCTTCGGCGTCGCCGCGATGGGGTCGCTGCCGCCGTCGAGCCTCGCGACGATGCTGTTCAGCGACGTCTTCGGCTCGCTGCGCCAGACCTACGATTATTGGGGGCCGGACTGGCAGAGCATGGACGCGGCGACCTGGACCGACCGCGCCACGAACTACCTCTTCGCCGGCACGATCCCGGCGCTGCTCTTGATCTGGCACGGCATCGCCGGCGGCCGGCTGTTCGCGCGCGAGCTCCGGTTCTTCCTCATCCTCGGCATCGCAGCGGTGTTCTACGCGCTCGGGCGCTACACGCCGGTCTTCGCGCTGGTCTTCGACCACGTTCCCGGCGTCGCGCTTTATCGCCGGCCGGCGGACGCGACTTTCCTGATCAACTTCGCCGTCGCCATGGCCGGCGGCTACCTCGTGCACCGCTGGCTCGGCGAGGGCTCGCCGAAGCTCGCGCGGCTGCGGCGGCCGGCCGGCGCGGCGCTCGCCGGCCTTGCCGCGCTCCTGGTCATCGTCGCTCTCCTGAGCGCGTTCGGCTACGCGCTGCGCGCCCACCACGCTCTCGACGCGCTCCGCGACGTGGCGCTGGCCGCCGCCATTGCGGGGCTCGCCGCGACCGCCGTCGTCAACGCCGGCACGACCCCGGCCCGCCGCGCCGCGCTCGCCTCGCTCATCGTCGCCGTCACGGCGGGCGAGCTCCTGTGGCGCAACGCCGCCTCGCCGCTCAACGCCGAGGCGGCCGAGCGCTACGCGGTGTTCCGCGAGCTGCCGCCCGAGCAGTTGCAAGGCCTCCAGGTGCTCAAGAAGGAGCTTGCCGAGCGCAACGCCAAGGGCGAGCGCCCGCGGGTCGAGATCCTCGGGCTCGGCGGCGCCTGGCAGAACGCCTCGATGGTGCTCGGCCTCGAGGACACCATCGGCTACAACCCCTTGCGGCTCGCCGATTACGAGAAAGCGGTCGGCCCGGGCGAGAACGCGGTCGACCCGAACCTGCGCACCTTCCCGGGCACCTTCCGCGGCTACAAGTGCCGCTTGGCGAGCCTGCTCGGCCTCGAATACCTCGTGCTCGACCGGCCGATCGAGCGCCTGCCGCGCCACTTCCCGCGGCTTGCCGGGACGAGGCTCCTCTACGGCTCGGGCACGATGTGGGTCTATCGCCTCAACGGCGGCACGCCGCGGGCCTATCTCGCGACGCACCTCGTGCCGGTCGATTCCGAGAGCGTGCTCGAGCAGGCCGAGCTGCCGGATTTCGACCGGCCGAACGAGGCCCTCGTCGACGAGGCGAGCGTCGCCGCGATCAGGGGCGGCTACGGCCTTCGCGACGGCGCCGCACAGAGCGAGCCGGCGAGCGGCTCGGTCCAGATCACCGACTATGGCCGCAACCAGGTCACGCTCGCAGTCGAGACCGACCGCGACAGCGTCGTCGTCCTGCACGACATCTACTACCCGGGCTGGGAGGCGCGGGTCGACGGCATCCGTCAGCCGATCCTGCGCACGAACCTCCTGTTCCGCGGCGTCGAGGTCGGGCCCGGCCGCCACACCGTCGAGTTCCGCTTCCGCCCGCTCTCGATGGACAACCTCGTCGCCGCCGCGACCGACCTCATGAGCCGCAAGGGCGACGAAAGCGAGGGCGAGACCGCGGTGCGGTAGCTGAACCGGCTGTCATTCCGGGGCTCGCCGAAGGCGAGAGCCCGGAACCCATAAACACGGCGGCGGTCAATTGCGCACCACCGCTTGAGCGTCATGGGATGGATCGTGGTTATCAGTTCCGGGCTCCTCGCTTCGCGAGGCCCCGGAATGACGGCGGCGCCGTCAAGGTGACGCCCGATTTCGGACGCACTACACACGCTCCATGACACGCTCCATGAAGCGCTTTCCGATCGCCGCGGCCTTTGCGCTGAGCCTCGCTCCGGGCCTCGCCCAGACGCCGTCGGTGCCCTCGCTCGGCGGCGCGCCGGCCCCGTCCCTCGCGCCGCAGGCGGCGACGACGCTCAGCCTCACCGCCGTCTTCGCGGGCGAGCAGAAGCCGATCCGCTCGGGGCTCACCTGGCGCGTCTACGAGGACCGCAGCGACGTGACGCAGCTGGCGCCGATCGCGAAATCGAGCGCCGCGTCGCCGAGCATCCCGCTCAAGCCGGGGAGCTACATCGTCCACGTCGCCTACGGCTTCGCCAGCGCCTCGAAGCGGGTGACGGTGTTCTCGGCACCCGTCGTCGACCGGCTGACCGTCAGCGCCGGGGCGCTGCAGCTCGCCGGCGCCATCGGCGAGACGCCGATCCCGCCGAACCGCCTGTCGTTCTCGATCTTCGTGCCGCTCGGCAACAACTCGGAAGGGCGTCTCGTCACCGCGAACGCCAAGGCGCGCGAGCTCATCCGGCTGCCCGAGGGCACCTACCACGTCGTTTCGACCTTCGGGGAATCGAACGCCATCATGCGCTCCGACCTCAAGGTCGACAGCGGCAAGATCACCGAGGCGACGCTGAACCACCGCGCCGCGACCGTGACCCTGAAGCTCGTCGGCGCCGCCGGCGGCGAGGCCTTCGCCGGCACCGCCTTCAGCGTCCTGACGCCGGGCGGCGACGTCATCCGCGAGGCGATCGGCGCCTTCCCGTCGCTGACGCTCGCCGAGGGCGACTACGTCCTCATCGCCCGCCACGAGGGGCAGGTCTACACGCGCGAGTTCAAGGTCGAGAGCGGCCAGGATCGCGACGTCGAGGTGCTGGCGAAGAAGTGAGCCGGGCTCAGGCCACCTTCCCGGTGCAGACCTCTGTGAAGATTCGGAGCCGCTTCGCGGCGGAGTCCCGCGCTGGGTCCCGGGTCGCATTCCGCTTTCGCTGCATGCGCCCGGGAAAGCGGTGGTGGGATTGGCGCGAACCCCTCAACAGCCCTTTCCCGGAAGCCTGCAACGGAGCGCAGCGGAGTGGAAGGCTATCCGGGACCCAGCGCAACAACTTGCGAAGCGCCGCCGAGCGCGGCGCGGCCCCGATGGCCGGCGTCCGCTGCGGCCGGATAGGTCGCGGAGAGGAAGTCGAGCAGGAGCGCGTCGGGATCGGGCGCCGCCTCAAGGCAGCTCGTAGACCGCCATCTCGTCGGCGATGCCCCGCAGCGCGGCGCG
>DAINQO010000001.1:69306-74403 GCA_036742625.1 Microvirga sp. | reverse complement strand
TGAAACACATTGCTCTGGCACTTTCCATCATGCTCATCGGTGCGACGGCCGCGTCCGCACAAGGTATCGAGATCCGGCCCGGTCGGTCGGACGGGCCCAGCATCGGTATCGGCTCGGACCGTCACCGCGATAGCGGGCGCAGCATGTGCGGCAGCGACGATGAGAACCGCGGCATGCGCCGAGGCCAGCGCGAGGACCGCGTCATCGTTCGGCGCCGGGATCGGGAAATCCGCTCGACGGGTAACGTCGGCTGCCGCACCACCATCGTGAAGAAAGAAGATGCCTTCGGCCGTATGAAGACGAAGCGCATCCAGACCCGCGGCTAAACCGCGGCGTCGCCGGAGCGATCCTGCGGCTTTGCCAGACACGACCTGCGGAGGGAACGCGCCATGCACATCTCAGGCGAAAGTCTTGCCGTCATCCTGCTGGTCGGCCTGATCGCCGGGTGGCTCGCCGGACAGCTCGTGCAGGGGACCGGCTTCGGCCTCGTCGGCGACCTCGTCATCGGCGTCGTCGGCGCGCTGATTGCGAGCCTGCTGTTCCCGCGTCTCGGCATCCGGCTCGGCTCCGGCATCCTCGCCGCGATTGTCAGCGCGACGCTCGGGGCCGTGCTCTTGCTGCTGCTGGCAAGGCTGCTGCGGGGCCGTCGCAGCTGGCGCGGGCGTTGGTGACCGGCGCTTGGGCACCGGTCGCGGGGGGGTGAAAACGGAGGACAGCGATGCGCTACTTCTTTGACGTCCACAATGGCAACGAGCTCACCCGTAACGAGGTGGGCATGGAACTCGAGGGCATCAACCAGGCGAGAGACGAAGCAGCCGAAGCTTTGGCCGAAGTGGCGAGCGGTGCATCGCGTGACCCGAACCCTCGCGATTTGCCATCGAGGTTCGGGACGAGCTCGGCCAGCCGATATTGAAAGCCGAGATCTCGTTCGCCGTTCAAACGGTGGCGGCGTAGCCGCTGCGGCGGCGTAGCCGCTGGCTTCCAGGCCAGCGCATGCTCGCGCCCGCCCTGACCCGATCAGAGGAATCCGCATGGCGAGGCCCCCCTGTCCGGCTTTGGACACACGCCGGAGTTGGCCGGAAGCGGAATGACCGCTTTCGGGATGGAAACGGTGGAAAGCTGCCGTTCGCTGGGCATCGTTCCGGTCTCACCGACGCTTTACGAGCCCCTGAAATCACGCGTGCGTAATCTCGAGGGCGTTCTCTCGGACCCCAAGCCAGATCACGTTGTGTTTTTTGTTTCCGCCTTTCGGCGCCGCGGTCCTGGGGACGCGCCGATGGCTCGCAGCACGGCGTCGAGAGCCTGGTGCGTCAAGTCAGGGGTGACCGGCCGCTGGAGCGTGCCGCGCATGACTTGAAGCCAGATACCCATGACAATGTCGGCCGCAAGATCGACGTCCTGCACGATCAAGCGCCCCTGAGCCTTCGCGTCGGTCAGATCCGTCTTGAGATTGGCGCGAACGCTTCGAGCAAACTCAGTCGGAGCCTGAGCGCTCTGGACCACGAGGCGCGCCCAGGCGGGCTCCGCGATCGCCTTCTCGAGGAAGCGGCTTAGCCCGAAAGACATGCGTGCGACGGGATCCGGCAGCCCGAGCCTGGCCGGCGCCAGAAGCTCGTCAAAGCTCTCCCCGAGCTTCTCGCCAACGGCGGCCGCCAGCTCCTCCATGCTCTGGAAGTGGTAGTAGAAGGTCCCTTTCGCGACGCCCGCGGCCTCGACGACGGCATCGACCGTCAGCGCTTCGAGTGGGCGCTCCGCGAGCAGCGCCGCGCCGGACTCGAGGATCTGGGCCCGCGTCCTGGCACGCTTCTCCCGCCCGATCTCCGCCCTGCGCGCTAAGTCGATCCTGGCCATGCCCTGTCCTCATTGCACCGTTGCGAATTTCTCATATTGACTATTTAGTCGAATTGAACGATACGGTCAAGACGAACGGGCCGCGGTCAGTCGGCCCCACCCATCATCATCACGGCACGTCGCCGTTTCGGGCCGGAGGCCCTGTCATGCCCTATTTCTCAAAGCCGTTCCTCTGCGTTTCATCCGTGTTGAAGCCCCGGCGGGCCCTCGCGTGGGCCATGCTCGGTTTCGTGCTCGAGGCGCTGTGCGTCCTGGGCCGGGCGCCTGGGCCGATCGAGCTCCGCACACCTCTGGCGGATGCAGCGTTCATGATGATCGAACGGCCGAAAAATCGAACCGGTCTCGGGCTCCAAGCCGTGCGGCATAACTGGTCATGATGCGGCTACGAGGTCGACCCCGCACCGAGATCCTCTCCAAGAGCTCTCCCTCTCTCGTCAAAGGCCGGAGGCCTGCCATGCGCCAATCACTAAAGACGTTCCTCTGCGCTAGCGTCGCCTGCGTCTGTCTCGCTGGCTGTTCCGAAGAAAAGGCAGCTCCGCCCACCGCTGCAAGGCCGGCGCGTGTCGTCGTCGTCGCGCCGCATAACCACGCGTTCGCGGCGCAAGGCGCCGGCCGCATCCAATCGCGCTACGTGAGCCAGGTCGGCTTCGAGGTCGGCGGCCGCCTCACCGCGCGCGAGGTCGACGTCGGCGCCGTCGTGAAGAGAGGCGAGAGGCTCGCCCGGCTCAGTGCAATCGACTTCCAGAACAAGGTGACGGCCGCCGAAGCCGATCTTACGGCGGCGAAGGCAGCGGTCGCGCAGGCCGCGCCGCAGGAGGAGCGCTACCGCATCCTCATCGCCAACGGTCACACGACGCGGCCGATCTACGAGAATGCGGTCAAGGCGTTGCAGAGCGCCCAAGCGCAGGTCCAGTCGGCCGAAGCCAACCTTCGCATCGCGAGGAACCAGCTGAGCTACACCGAGCTCCGCGCGCCTGACGATGGCGTCGTCACGTCGACCGCCGCCGATCCGGGCCAGGTCGTTTCCGCAGGCCAGAAGGTGGTCGAGATTTCCCGCAGCTCGGAGCGCGAGGCGGTCTTTGCCGTGGCGAGCGAGCATGTCGCCCAGGCGAAGCTCGGCATGCCCGTCAAGGTGTGGGTCCAGGGCCGGCCTGAGATCGCGGTCATCGGCTCGCTGCGTCAGATCTCGCCGGAAGCCGACAGCACCACCGGAACCTTCGAGGTGAAGGTGACGCTGCCTTTGCCACCCCCGGAGATGCGCCTCGGCGCCGTCGTCGTCGGGCGAGCCGAGACCGAAGGCCCGGAGGTGATCAGCATCCCTTCGAACGCCCTGCTGCAATCGGGTGATGGGCCGCAGGTCTGGGTCGTAGCCGAAGACGGGACGGTGCATCGCCGGGCGGTCGAGCTCCTCGAGTTCAGCGCCGATTCCGTCGTCGTCAGCCGCGGCCTGTCGGCCGGAGAGGAAGTCGTAACCGCCGGCGTCAACTGGCTGGCCGAAGGTCAACCGGTGAAACCCGAGACGGGCGGCAAGTCCGGTGCAACCTCGCTGGCCGAAGCTCGGCCGGTGAAGGCCGCGATGGGAGGCAAGTGATGACGCGCTTCAATCTTTCCGAATGGGCGGTCAACAACAAGGCGATCGTCGTCTTCCTCATGCTGCTCTGCGCCGTCGCCGGCGTCGGCGCTTACGAGCGGCTCGGCCGCCAGGAGGACCCTGACTTCTCCGTGCAGACCATGGTCGTCCAGGTCGCCTGGCCGGGCGCGACCGCCCAGGACACTCTCCAGCAGGTGACGGACCGACTCGAAAAGAAGCTCGAGGAAACGCCGCGTCTCGACTACATCAAGAGCTACACGAAGCCCGGCCAGTCGACGATCTTCGTGTATCTCAAGGAGTCGACACCCAAGCGCGACCTGCCGGACATCTGGTACCAGGTCCGCAAGAAGGTCAGCGACGTCCAGGCCACCTTGCCGAAAGGTGTGATCGGACCGTTCTTCAACGATGAGTTCGGCGACGTCTTCGGCATCGTTTACGGCGTCACCTACGACGGCTTCACGCCGCGCGAAGCGCGCGACTTCGCCGAGACGGCGCGGGCCGAGTTCCTGCGCTCGCCCGACGTCGGCAAGGTCGACATCTTCGGAGACCAGGACGAGAAGATCTATCTCGACTTCTCGCCGCAGAAGCTCGCCAACCTCAAGCTCAATCTCGATGACGTGCTCACGGCGATCGCGCAGCAGAATGCCGTCGTGCCGTCCGGCGTCATCAACACGGCCCGCGAGAACGTGCTCGTCGACGTCACCGGGGCTCTCCTGACCCCGCGGGGCATCGCCAACCTCAACCTTTGGGTGAACGGCCGCTTTTTCAAGTTGACCGACATCGCCCAGGTCCGTCCTGGTTACAGCGATCCGCCGACCAAGATGTTCCGCGTCAACGGCAAGCCCGCGATCGGCATCGGCGTCAACATGGCCTCGGGCGGCAACAATCTCACCTTCGGCAAGGGGCTCCACGAAACGGCTCAACGCTTGATGCAGCGCCTGCCGATCGGCATCGAGTTCAACCTCGTCTCGGACCAGCCTGCGGTCGTCAAGGAGGCTCTCGGCGGCTTCACCAAGGCGCTCTTCGAGGCGATCGCCATCGTCCTCGTGGTGAGCTTCCTGAGCCTCGGGATGAGGGCCGGGGTCGTCGTTGCCCTGTCGATTCCGCTCGTGCTCGCCATCGTCTTCGTGAGCATGAAGGCGATGGACATCAGCCTGCAGCGCATCTCTCTCGGCGCGCTCATCATCGCCCTCGGCCTTCTGGTCGACGACGCCATGATCACCATCGAGATGATGATCTCGAAGATCGAGGAGGGCATGGAGAAAGTGAAGGCTGCGACCTTCGCCTATACCTCGACCGCGTTCCCGATGTTGACCGGCACGCTGATCACCATCTTCGGCTTCCTGCCGATCGGCTTCGCCGACAACAACACCGGGCAATACACCTTTTCGCTCTTCGCTGTCGTCGCCGTGGCGCTCGTCGCTTCCTGGTTCGTGGCCGTCATCTTCGCCCCGGTGATCGGCCTCGTCATGCTGCCCTCGCGCATAAAGGTCCACCACGCAGCCGAGCCGGGCCGCTTCATGCGCGCTTTCGCTTGGGTGCTCGGCTCCAGCATGCGCCGTCCATGGCTCACCATCGCCGCCTCGCTCGTCGCTTTCGGCGCGTCCGTCTACGGCCTCGGCTTCGTGCAGCAGCAGTTCTTCCCGGCTTCGAAC
>DAINQO010000001.1:0-69206 GCA_036742625.1 Microvirga sp. | reverse complement strand
CGCGTCCGTCTACGGCCTCGGCTTCGTGCAGCAGCAGTTCTTCCCGGCTTCGAACAGGCCGGAACTCCTGGTGACGATGTCCTTGCCGAAGAACGCCTCGATCGCGGCAACCCAGGCGCAAACGGAGCGGCTGGAGAAGACCCTCGCGAGCGACCCCGACGTCTCCCGTTTCTCCGCCTATGTCGGTGGCGGCGCCATCCGCTTCTACCTGCCGCTCGACGTGCAGCTCGACAACGACTTCATGGCGGAGATCGTGGTCGTCGCGAAGAGCCTCGAGGCCCGCGACCGGGTGCTGGCGAGGCTTGAGACGCTGTTCGCCAACGACTTCCCCGATGTGACGGCCCGCATCTCGCGTCTCGAGCTCGGGCCCCCCGTCGGATGGCCCGTGCAGTATCGGGTGAGCGCACCGACGACCGATGAGGCGAGGCACTATGCCGACCAGGTCGCCAATGTCCTGCGCTCGTCCGGCCTCGTGCGCAACGTCAACTACGACTGGGCCGAGAAGAACAAGCAGCTGCGCGTGCTCGTCGACCAGGACCGGGTCCGCCAGGCCGGTCTCAGCTCCGAGCAGCTCGCCCAGTCGCTCAACCGGGTGATCACCGGCACGACGGTCACGCAGGTCCGCGATTCGATCTACCTCATCGACGTCGTGGCCCGGGCTGAGGGCGGCGAGCGGTCGAGCATCGAGGCGTTGCGCAACCTCCAGATCACGACGCCGACGGGCGCCTCGGTGCCCCTGCGCGAGCTCGCAAGGTTCCAATACGAGCTCGACGAAGGCTACGTCTGGCGCCGCGGCCGGCTGCCCACTCTGACGGTGCAAGCCGAGCCGCTACCTGGACTGGAGCCGGCCTCCGTGAACCAGCGACTCGCCGGGACACTGGAGACCCTGCGCATGACCATGCCGGCCGGCACGCTCCTCCAGGTCGGCGGCACGGTCGAGAAGAGCGGGCAGAGCAACGCGGCCCTCCTCGCGCAGGTCCCGCTGATGATCGCCCTCATGCTCACCGTGCTGATGTTTCAGCTCGGGAGCTTTCGTCGGCTCGGTCTCGTGATCAGCGTCGCCCCGCTCGGTCTCATCGGCGTCGTCGCGGCGCTGCTCACGACCGGCACGCCCATGGGCTTCATCGCAATCCTCGGCGTCGTCGCGCTCGCCGGCATGATCATCCGCAACTCGGTGATCCTCGTCGATCAGATCGAGCACGAGCGTACGCGCGGCGTCGATCCCTGGGAGGCAGTGATCGAGGCAACGAAGCACAGGTTCCGGCCGATCATGCTGACGGCGGCCGCGGCGATCCTCGGCATGATCCCGATCATGCACGACGTGTTCTGGGGACCGATGGCCTACGCGATCGTCGGCGGGCTCGCCGTCGCCACCGCGCTGACCCTCGTCTTCCTCCCGGCCCTCTATGTCGCCGTCAACGGCATCCGGGAGAAGAACGCGCCGGCGGCCGCACCGGATGTCGCACCCGAACACAGCCTCGCGCCGCAGAATTGAGAAGAGCAGCGGCGCCGCGCCGGCGACCGACCGTTCAAATCCCCTGTGGGAACCCTCCTCCGGGCTCCGTCATTCGAAAGACGAGCTTTATCGCCGCCGGAACGTGGCGTATGTGGCCGGCCACCTAAAACCCCACGGGAGAACGCCCCATGAAGCGTCGCCAGTTCCTGCAAGCCGCCGGCATCGGAGCCGCCGCGACCGCGGTCGCGATGCCCGCCATTGCCCAGTCCGCGCCGGAGATCCGCTGGCGCCTGTCCTCGACCTTCCCGAAATCGCTCGACACGCTCTACGGCGCCGCCGAGGCGTTCTCGCGGTTCGTCTCCGAGGCGACCGACGGCAAGTTCCAGATCCAGCCCTTCGCGGCGGGCGAGATCGTCGGCACCTTCCAGGCCTTCGACGCGGTCTCGAACGGCACCGTCGAGATGATCCAGGGCCCGGGCTACTACTACTACGGCAAGGACCCGACCTTCGCGGTCTTCGCCGACATCCCGTTCGGCCTCAACGCCCGCCAGAAGAACGCCTGGCTGATGCAGGGCGGCGGCAACGAGCTCGTCAACGAGTTCCTGGGCAAGTACAACGTCCACGCCATCCCCGGCGGCAACACCGGCACCCAGATGGGCGGCTGGTTCCGCAAGGAGGTGAAGAGCGTCGCCGACCTGCAGGGGCTGAAGTTCCGCATCGCCGGCATCGCCGGGCAGGTCCTGCAGAAGCTCGGCGTCGTGCCGCAGCAGATCGCCGGCGGCGAGATCTATCCGGCGCTCGAGCGCGGCACCATCGACGCCGCCGAATGGGTCGGCCCCTACGACGACGAGAAGCTCGGCTTCAACAAGGTGGCGCCGTTCTACTACTACCCCGGCTTTTGGGAGGGCGGCCCGACCGTCCACCTCTATTTCACGAAGCCGAAATGGGACGAGCTGCCGAAGGCCTACAAGGCGGTCGTCGAGAGCGCCGCCGTCCACGCCTCGATGGAGATGACGGCGAAGTACGACGCCAAGAACCCGGCGGCGCTGCGCCGGCTCGTCGGCGCCGGCGCCCAGCTGCGGCCGTTCAGCCAGGACGTCATGGAGGCGGCGTTCAAGGCCTCGAACGAGGTCTATGACGAGATTTCGGGCAAGAACGCCGACTTCAAGAAGATGTACGAGAGCCTGCGCGCCTTCCGCAACGAGGAATACCTGTGGTGGCAGGTGGCCGAGTACACCTTCGACAACTTCATGATCCGGGCGCGGGCGCGGGGCTGAGCCCGAGCCGGGGGCCAAAACGGGGCGCGGCGCGCGGCATCGTCATCGCCGCGCGCCTTCATCATCATCCGCGTCATCGTCGGCGATCCGCGCATCATCGTCGGACGCGCGGCGCGTCATCGTCGGCATCATCGCCCATCATCTGGCCTTTCGCCGGCCGTCATTCTAAAGGTCGGCGATGCTCGCCGAGACCGCCGCCGCGACCACGAACGCGCCCGAATGGTCGGTTTCCGACCTCGCCCAGGCGCTGAGGCGCACGCTCGAGGACAATTTCGGCCATGTCCGCCTGCGCGGCGAGATCTCGGGCTATCGCGGCCCGCACGGCTCGGGCCACGTCTATTTCAGCCTCAAGGACGCCGACGCCTGCATCGACGCGGTGATCTGGCGCAGCGCCTTCGCACGCCTGCGCTTCCGCCCGCAGGAGGGGCTGGAGGTGATCGCCACCGGCAGGATCACCACCTTTGCCGGCAAGTCCAAGTACCAGATCGTCATCGACGGGATCGAGCCGGCGGGCGTCGGGGCGCTGATGGCGCTCCTCGACGAGCGCCGCCGCAAGCTTGCCGCCGAGGGCCTGTTCGACGCCGCCCGGAAGAAGCCGCTGCCGTTCATCCCGCGGGTGATCGGCGTCGTGACCTCGCCGACCGGCGCCGTCATCCGCGACATCCTGCACCGGCTCTCCGACCGCTTCCCGCGCCGCGTGCTGGTGTGGCCGGTGCGGGTCCAGGGCGAGACCTCGGCCGAGGAGGTGGCGGCGGCGATCCGCGGCTTCAACGCGCTTTCGCCCGGCGGCGCGATCCCGCGCCCCGACATCATCATCGTCGCCCGCGGCGGCGGCTCCCTCGAGGACCTCTGGGGCTTCAACGAGGAGGTGGTGGTCCGGGCCGCGGCCGAGAGCGCGATCCCGCTCGTCTCGGCGGTCGGGCACGAGACCGACACCACGCTGATCGACCACGCGGCCGACCGGCGCGCGCCGACGCCGACCGCCGCCGCCGAGATGGTGGTGCCGGTCTGGGCCGATCTCCTGCGCAACGTCAGCGAGCTCGGCGGCCGCCAGCGGGCCTGCATGCTCAAAGGCCTCGAGCATCGGCGCACGGCGCTGCGCTCGGCCGCGCGCGCCTTGCCGGGACCGGACGCGCTGCTTGGGCCGCAACGGCAGCGGCTCGACCTCGCGACGGCGCGGCTGAAGCCGGCGCTCGCCCGTCTCGCCCGCATCGACGAGACCAAGCTCGCGGCGCTGGCGCAGGGGCTCGCACGGCATTCGCCGGTGGCGCTCCTGCGCGAGGCCGCGGCGCGGCTCAAGGCCTGGGGGCGCGACCGGCCCGAGGCCGCATTCCGCCGCCAGCTCGACGTCAAGCGCGAGCGGCTGCCGCGCATGGCCGAGCGGCTCCAGCAGGCGTTCGCGATCCAGCGCACGCGGCGGGAGGAGCGGCTCGGCGTGGCGGGCCAGCTCCTCGAGAGCTTCAGCTACAAGTCGGTGCTCGAGCGCGGCTTCGCGCTCGTCCGCGGCGGCGACGGCAAGCCGATCCGCCGCGCCGCCGGCATCGGCGCGGGAGAAGCTCTCGCGATCGAGTTCGCCGACGGCACCGCCCGCGCCGTCGCCGAGGGCGCGCCGAAGCCGAAGCGCAAGACGCCCGCGGCGCCGAAGCAGGGCACGCTGTTCGACGCGTGAGGAAGGCCGATGAGCGAGAAAAAGCGTACTTTGGGCAGCGACTTGCAGAAGATTGACGCTCACGTCATCACTCCGGAGGAATACGAGGAAATCCCGGAGCTGACCGAGGAGTGGTTCCAGGAGAGGCAGACGTCTATGAGGGCGCCAAGCTCATCCGAAGGGGACGTCCGCCGTCCGACAACGCCAAGAAGCTCGTCAGCCTGCGGCTCTCGCCCGAGGTGCTCGACCACTTCAAGGCCGCCGGGCCGGGCTGGCAGACGCGGATCAACGAGGTCCTCCTGAAGAGCATGCGGGCGAAGCGTGCCGGCGCAAGGTAGGCGCCTCTATCCTCGGCGCGCCGGAAACGCCGCCGGCGTGACAGCGCCTCTGCCCGCTGCGCGCTCCTCGCCACGTCGGAGGTTGAACCGCGACGCCGCCGTGAACTATGACAGGTTTTCGGGAACGAGGTCTCCACCAAGGAGGAGCGGCGCTTTGCGGCCGCGCATGCCAGTGCTGAACCGGTTTGAACGCGGCGGCGGCGAGGCCGTCGTCGAGTATCTCGACAGCAACCTCAAGGTGATCCGCCCGGGCAGCTTCGTCCGTTGCGCCGTCACCGGCGAGGCGATTCCGCTCGACCAGCTGCGCTACTGGAGCGTCGAGCGCCAGGAGGCCTATGCCTCGCCGGAGGCGGTGCTGAAGCGGCTCGGCGTCGCGCCGAAGGCGAGGGCCTGATGTATCAGCCGGCCCATCATCGCGAGGATCGCCTCGAGGTCCAGCACGCGCTGATGCGCGCCTTCCCGCTCGCGACGCTGGTGACGAACGGCGCCTCGGGCCTGATCGCCAATCACGTGCCGTTCCTGATCGACCCGGAGCGCTCGCGCCTCGGAACGCTGCGCGCCCATATCGCCCGCGCCAACCCGCAATGGCGCGAGTTCGACGCCGGCGCGGAAGCGCTCGTGATCTTCCAGGGGCCGGAGCGCTACGTCACGCCGTCCTGGTACGAGACGAAGCGGCAGACCGGCAAGGTCGTGCCAACCTGGAACTACGCCGTCGTCCACACCTACGGAATCATGCGGGTGATGGACGACGAGGCGTGGCTGCGCACGCAGATCGGTGACCTCACCCGCTTCAACGAGGCGGCGCGAACGGCGCCCTGGGCCGTGACCGACGCGCCGAAGCCCTTTGTCGACGCGATGGTGCGCGGCATCATCGGTCTCGAGATCGAGATCGCCCGCATCGAGGGCAAGTGGAAGGTGAGCCAGAACCGGCCCGAGGCCGACCGCGAAGGCGTCGCCGAGGGCCTGCGCGCGGAAGCGGATGAGCGCGCCGATGCCATGGCGGAGCTCGTCGAGGCGTTCGGCGCGAAGGGATAAGCGCGGCCGCCTTAATCGGCGGATCGCTGCCGCGATGCCACCGAGCGCAACCTCCCCCGCAACGCCTCATCATCGGCGAAGACCAGCGTGACCGGCAACGCGGTGATCGCCTGGGCGAGCTCCGGCCCCAGCGCCGCGATGCGCACGAGGTCCTTCTCGGTCGTCACGGGCAGCAGCGCTTCGGCTCGCGCCTCTTCGAGGAGCTTGCCGACCTCCGCTGCCCGGTAGGGGTGATGATCGGGAAAGCTGCGCCGGCGGGCGATCGCCGCGCCGGCGGCCTCGAGCGTCGCGAAGAATTTTTCCGGCCGCCCGATGCCGGCGAAGGCAAGCACGCGCCGGCCCTGCAGGCGCGCGGCGGTGTCGGCCTCGGGCCGGAGCGACGCCCGCAGCACCGGTTTGCCGCGCGCCGTGGCGGCGCGCGCGACCGCCGCGCCGGCGTCGCCCTCGCCGATGAGGACGAGCGCGTCGGCGAGCGCCCATTGCGCCGAAAGCGGCGCCCGCAACGGTCCGCCCGGCAGGCAGAACCCGTTGCCGATCCCCGTCTCGCCGTCGACGACGGCGAGCGCCAGATCCTTGCGCAGCGACGGGTTCTGCAGGCCGTCGTCCATGACGATGACGCCGGCGCCGCTCGCAGCGCATAGGCGCGCGCCGGCGGGTCGGTCGCGCGCGACCACGGTCGGCGCGACCCGGGCGAGGAGGAGCGGCTCGTCGCCGACATCTGCCGCGCCGTGCCGGGTCGGGTCGACCAGAACCGGGCCGGCGAGCCGGCCGCCATAGCCGCGGCTGAGGAAGGCGGGCGCGGCGCCGAGCTCTTGCAGCACGCGAGCGAGGGCGAGCGCGGTCGGCGTCTTGCCGGCGCCGCCGGCCGTGAAGTTGCCGACGCAGATCACCGGCACTGACGCCTGTTCGCCCGGGCGCCGCATCCGCCGCGCCGCGATCCCGCCATACAGGGCCGCTGCCGGGCGAAGCAGCTGCGCGATGAGGGTGGGTTGACGGGCGCGCCAGAAGGCCGGCGCGCGCATCAGTACTCCTCCAGCTTCATCTGCGCGATGAAGGGCTCGATTGCCTGCACGGTGCGGCCGAGCGCACCGCCGAGGCCCTCGACCGCGCCGGCCGCGGCGCGAGCCATGTCGCGCATCACGCCGGGATCGGAGAACAGCTCATAGAGGGCGTAGGTCAGGTTCTGGCCGTCGGCGACCGGGAGGGCGCCGCCGGCGCCGTCGAGGGCGGCGTAGACGTCGGTGAAGTTGTGGACGTGCGGGCCGTGCAGGATCGCGGCGCCGAGCTTTGCCGGCTCGATCGGGTTCTGGCCGCCATGCGGCACGAGCGAGCCGCCCATGAAGACGAGTGGCGCGAGCCGGTAGAACAGGCCGAGCTCGCCGATGGTGTCGACGACGTAGAGCTCGGTCGTCCGCTCGGGCTCGCCGTCGGCCGAGCGCCGCGCCACCTCGAGCCCGGCAAAACGGGCGAGATCGGCAATCTCCGCGCCGCGCTGGGGATGGCGCGGCACGACCACGGTGAGGAGGCCGGAGAAGTGCCCGGCAAGCGCCTGGTGGCTCGCGATCGCATGCGCCTCTTCGCCCGCATGGGTGCTCGCCGCGACCCAGACCGGCCGGCCCGAGAGCAGGCCGGAGAGCTGGGCGAGGGCGCGGGCATCGGCGGGCGGCGGGCTCGCGTCGAATTTGAGGTTGCCAGCAACCCCGATCCGCGGCGCGCCGAGCCGGAAGAGCCGCTCGGCGTCGGCCTGGCTTTGGGCGAGGCAGAGTGCGAAGCGGTCGAGCAGCGCGCGCGCGACGTGCGGCAGGCGCGACCAGCGCCGGAACGAGCGCTCCGACATGCGCCCGTTGACGAGGATGAGCGGGATGCCGCGCCGATCGAGCTCGAGGATGGTATTCGGCCAAATCTCGGACTCGGCGACGAGCGCGATGTCCGGCATCCAGTGGTCGAGGAAGCGACGGATGTAGCGCGGCGCGTCGACCGGCACGAACTGATGCGCGGCGCCGGGCGGCAGCCGGCGGGCGACGAGCTCGGCCGAAGTCCGCGTCCCCGAGGTGACGAGGACATGCAGCCCGCGCCGGATCAGGTGCTCGACCACCGGCATGAGCGCGAGCGTCTCGCCGATGCTCGCCCCGTGCAGCCAGGCGAGGCCGCCATGCGGGCGCTGCCGCCCCGGGATGCCGCGCCGCTCGCCGAGGCGCTCCCGGTCCTCCTTGCCGCGGCGCATGCGCCACAAAAGGAGCGCGGCGGCGACCGGCTCGAGCGCGACGAGCCCGCCGCGATAGAGGCGCAGCGGCAGCGGCAGCCGCGGCCTCATGCGGCGCGTTCCGCGTGCGCGGCTTTGAGCGCCGCGCCGGGGTCCGTCGTGCCGACGAGCGCGTAGGCGCGCGCATGCACCCGGTCGAGCTCGCGCTCGACGGCGCGGCGGGCCTCCTCGACGGCGCGCGCGTCGGCATCGGCGGCGACGAAAACCGGCTCGCCGAGCACCATCGCGCCGCGGCCGAAGGGCTTGCCCAAGGTCGAGCGGTCCCAGTTCCGCAGGACGAAGCGGCGGCTCGTCACGACCGCGACCGGCACGATCGGCCGGCCCGAGAGCTTCGCCAGCATGACGATGCCCTCGCCGCAGACGCGCGCGATCTTCGGCACGTCGGCCGTCAGCACCACCATCTCGCCGTTGGCGAGCGCGCGCACCATCTCGCGGGTCGCGGCGACGCCGCCCTTCTCGCGCACGTCGCGGCCGCGGGCGCCGGAGCCGCGGATAGCGCGCACGCCGAGATGCCGAAGCGCGATCGCATTCAGCTCGCCGTCGTCGGAGCGCGACACGAGGCTTGCGGCGGGGTCCTGCGGGCGCTTGGCGAAATGGATCATGAAGTGCTGGCCATGCCACATGGCGGCGATGACCGGCATCATCGGCCCGATGCGATCATAGGCGTTTTCCGGCTCCATGACCCAGCGGTTGGTGCGCCGGACGAGCCCGAGATAGCGCGCCGAGCCGAACCCCAGCATCTCGCGGACCGCGCGCGTGCGGCTCAGGCGCTTGAGCCATTGCATCGTGTGGGCTTGTCAAGCCGCGCCCGGATCGAGCAGCCGATGCAGGTGGACGATGAAGTAGCGCATATGGGCATTGTCGACGGTCGCCTGCGCCTTCGCCTTCCAGGCCGCATGGGCGCTGGCGTAGTCCGGAAAGATGCCGACGATGTCGAGCTTCGACAGGTCCCGGAAGGCGGTGCCGGCGAGGTCCTCGATCTCGCCGCCGAAGACGAGGTGCGGCAGCTGCTTCTTCGGTTTGGTCTCGGTCATCGTGGAGTGCTCCCGGGACGGCGCGCGACGGCGCCGCTGGCCCTTCGGGCGCTTCAGCCCGTCATGGCCTCGATAAGCCGCGGATGCAACCCGGCGGGTGCGGCGAGGAGCTCGCCATGGACCGGCTCGGACCGATTATAGCGCGGCCGCGCGCCCGCGAAGGTCGAGAGCCGGCCGCCGGCTTCGGCGAGGATGATGTCGGCGGCGGCGAGGTCCCAATCGCGGGAATTCGAGG
This sequence comes from Microvirga sp., assembly GCA_036742625.1. Taxonomy (GTDB): domain Bacteria; phylum Pseudomonadota; class Alphaproteobacteria; order Rhizobiales; family Beijerinckiaceae; genus JAJKJG01. The sequence goes on along the minus strand of DAINQO010000001.1, from coordinate 59,920 downwards.
ACACGAGGCCGAGATCGACTGCGCCCTCGGCGACGCGCACGAGGCGTAGCGCAAGGGACGGAATCCGCTCGACCGCATGCAACGGGCCGGCGGTGCGCTGCAGCCGCTCGATCAGCGGCTTCGGTCCGGCGACCCGCGCGCCGGCGAGCTCGGTTCGCGCCGAGGCCGAGATCGCGGCGCTCTCGCGGAAGGCGCCGCCGCCGCGGCAGGCCTCGTAGAGAGGGCCGTGGGCCGGGGCATGGACGATCCCCAGCACCGGCTCGCCCTCGACAAGGAGAGCGATCGCGATCGACCAATCGGGGTGGCCGGACAGAAAGGCGCGTGTGCCGTCGATCGGGTCGACAATCCACAGCCGCGGCGCGCAAAGGCGCGCCGGATCGTCCGTCGTCTCCTCGGACAGCCAGGCGGCGTCAGGAAGAGCCTCCATGAGGCGCACCTTGAGGAAGGAGTCGACCGCGACATCGGCCTCGGTCACCGGCGAGCCGCCGTGCTTCGACCAGACCCGCGCGGTCGTCTTACCGCCGCGCTGGAAATAGCTGCAGGCGATCTGGCCCGCCTCGCGCGCGGCGTCGCGGACGGCAGGCATGAGCGCGAAGGCGAGGTCTTGTCGAAGATCCATGACTGGCCGAGAGGTTAGGCCGCGTTCAGGGCGCGATCGACCGCTTCCGGCTCGCGGTGGATGACCTGGATATAGGCCAGGAAAGCCGAGTCGGGCATCGTCCGCCCCTGCTCGACGTCGCGCAGGCGGGCGAGATTGATGCGATAGCGCTTCGCGAACTGGCTCTGGGAGAGGCCGGTCTTCTCGCGCGCAAGCCGCACGTCGCGCGCCGCGACGCCGCGAGCAAGCTCCTCCTCGGTAGAGGGAGGATTGTCCGGATCTTCGCGGGCGAGCCGCTCGATCTCTTCGTCCGTCAGCGCGTCGTAGCGGGCACGCGCCTCGGCGGAGAGCCGGGGAGGATTCTTCGGATCAAGGCGGTATCGGACGATGCCCATAGCGTCTCCTTTCTGGCGCGTTCGCTTTTCGCGCCGAAATCAGGCGATAGCCGGTGCCACGCAAGGTGTAGACGACAGCAAAGAACCGGCCATCGATCTGGCCGACGGTCTTGCGGCGAAATTCCCCTTCCTCGGGCCGCGACACCTCGTAGTCCACGCGAGCCGGATCGGAGAACACGCCGAGGATATCGGTGAAGAGGAAGCCGTGCTTCGCGAAGTTTCGGGCTTCCTTCGCCTCGTCCCACTCGAACTCCCGCGGCGCGAACATCCGGCCGTCTATACGGAAATCCCGTATACCGGTCAACCTCCGATCCGGGCAAGCTTCCGTTCAGCATCCGCATTGAAACGGCTGCGGCAACCGCCGTTTAACCGTCGCTCTTAAGCGCTTGCGCACGGCTTCACGGCGATAGTCCGGCTCAAGGCGAGCGACCCGTCAGAGGTCGCCGTCAGCCGAACAGGGCTCGGACAGAATGACAGGCGCCACGCCGAGGGCCGGGGCCGCTTCTCGCGACGAGAGCGGCCCCGATGCCTCGATCCTCCCCGACGACTTTTCACCGACCGCGATCCGCGGCTTGTTCTCGCCCGCGATCGCCTGCGCCGCGGCTTTGCCGGCGGCGGTCGCGTTGCGGCTCGACTGCGAGGACGGCGCGGCGGAACGCTTCGCGATCGCGCTCGTCGATGCCTATGGCGACACGCTTCTCGGCCTCGGCGCGTTCTCGGATGAGGACGCAGTCGCGGTATGGCGCCGGGCCGGCTCCGATTCCGGGCTGCCGCTCCTCATCCGGCGCACCGACGGCAGCTACGACATGCCCTACCCGCAGATCGGCCGGCTTCGGCTCGGCGAGATCCGCATCCGCCGGCGCCGCGGGGCTCTGAACGGGCGTCGTCCGCGCTTCCTCACCCGCCGCAAGACCGGACGCCTGCCGGTCCGCCCGGCGGTCCATCGCGAGCGCGAGATCGTCTCACGCGGCCGGTAGGCCGGAAGGGCGCCGTCAGCCCGGGTTCCGGCTTCGCGCGCCGCGGGGCGACAGCGGAGATACGCCGCTCCGATCGACCGCTTCGGCCCACTCGCGCACCGTCTTCCCTGCGATCGCGACGTCGCCCGCGATCTCGGCGAGCGGCACGAGCACGAAGGCGCGCTCGGTGAGGCGCGGGTGCGGGACAGTGAGCCCCGGCTCGTCCACCGCAACGTCGCCATAGGTCAGGATATCGATGTCGATCGGGCGCGGCCCCCAGCGCTCGCGGCGCTCGCGGCCGAGATCCGCCTCGATGCTGTGGATCAGCGCCAGGAGCGCTTGCGGCGACAGCGCCGTCTCGGCGGCGGCGCAGAGGTTCACGAAATCCGGCTGGTCGGGCACGCCCCACGGCGCGGTGCGGTAGAAGCCGGAGCGGCGCAGGATGCGCACGCCGCCGCCATCGAGCCGCGTCAGCGCCGCCGCGATCGTCGCGGCCGGATCGCCGAGATTGCCGCCGAGCCCGAGCAGAACCTCAACCACCGCGGCTGCGCTCGATGCGCACGCCGACGAAAGCGAACACGGCGTCGATCGGCGCCGCCGGCTTGCGGATTTCGACCTCGATCCTCTCGATCGCCGGGAAGCGCGCGAGCGCGGCTTGCGCGACCGCCTCGGCGGCGGCTTCGATGAGCGCATAGCGCTTCGCCGTGAAGGTCTCGATCGCGAGCCTCGCGAGCGCGTCGTATCCGACGGTCTTGCCATAGTCGTCGCTCTCGCCCGCCGCCCTCAGATCGAGGTGTGCCGTGATGTCGAGCGCAAAGCGCTGGCCGAGGCGCCCCTCCTCAGGGAGGACGCCGTGGCGGGCGAAGACCTGCAGGTCGCGGATGAGGATGCGGTCGCTCACGCCGCCGCCTTCAGCGCGCTGAGCACCGCAAGCGCCTGCACGTGCGCGGCGACGTCGTGCACGCGGACGATGTCGGCGCCGTGAAGGACGCCGAAGGCGTTCGCCGCGATCGTGCCGGGGAGCCGCGCGGTCGCCGCCGGCTGGGGGTCGAACAGGCGGCCGATGAAGGATTTCCGCGACACCCCAAGGAGCACCGGGAAGCCGAGCGCCTTCAATCGCGGCAGCGCCGCGATGGCCTCGAACTCCTGCCGATGCGTCTTGCTGAAGCCGATGCCGGGATCGAGCACGATGCGGTCGTCCGGCACGCCGGCGCCGCGCGCGACGCCGAGCGAGCGTTCAAAGAAGCGCAGCATGTCGTCGACGATGTCGATCGCGTCATCGCGGCGTTCGCGGTTGTGCATCACGACCGCGGCGGCGCCGGCTTCAGCGACGACGGCGGCAAGCGCCGGGTCGCGCTGGAATCCCCAGATGTCGTTGACGATCGCGGCGCCGGCGGCGAGCGCGCGGCGCGCGACCTCGGCCTTCGTCGTGTCGATCGACAGCGGCGGCAGCGCCTTCTCCGAGCGCGCCAGCCCCTCGAGCACCGGCCGCACGCGCCGCCATTCCTCCTCGGGCGATATCCCGCTGTAGCCCGGCCGCGTCGACTCGCCGCCGATGTCGAGGATGTCGGCGCCCTCTGCGGCCAAGCGCAGCGCCCCGGCGACCGCGTCCTCGGCACGGAAATGCACGCCCCCGTCCGAGAACGAATCCGGCGTCACGTTGACGACGCCCATGACGAGCGTGCGCCCGTCCAAGGCGATCGTGCCGGTGCGATGGCGGAGGAGGCGTCGCCCGTCCATGCGAGCGGGCTTGAGCGGATGCGCGGGGGATGTCAACGCCGGCGCCGCAAGCCCTGCTCTCCTCATCCTGAGGTGCGAGCCCCGGACAGGGTCGGGGGTGAGCCTCGAAGGACGCAACCCTGCTGATGCCGCGATCCGCCGTCGGTGCGTGCTTCGAGGCTCCCCCGGGTCAAGCCCGGGGTCGCACCTCAGCATGAGGGCAGTTGTGTTTGCGAGACAGCCTCACATCGACGCCGTGAAGCCGCCGTCGACGAAGATCACCTGGCCGGTGACGTAATCGGCCGCGGGCGAGGCGAGGAACACTGCGGCGCCGGCGAGCTCGGAGGGATCGCCCCAGCGCCCTGCGGGCGTGCGCTTCTTCACCCAGGCGTCGAATTCCGGGTTGTCGATCAGCGCCCGGTTCATCTCGGTCGTGAAGTAGCCCGGCCCAATGCCGTTGACCTGGATGTTGTGCGGCCCGAGCTCGACCGCGAGCCCCCGCGTCAGCATGCGCAAGCCCCCCTTCGCCGAAGCGTAGGGAATGATCGTCGGGCGCCCGAGCTCGGAGGTGACCGAGAGCGTGTTGATGATCTTGCCGCGGCGCCGCGCGATCATGCCGGGCACGACCGCCTGGGCGAGGAAGAACGGCGCCGAGAGATGCGTCGCGATCATGCGGTCCCAGGCCTCGGCGGGGAAATCCTGCACCGCCGCGCGGTGCTGGATGCCGGCGTTGTTGACCAGGATCTCGACCGGCCCGTGCGCGCGCTCGACGCGCTCGACCAGCGGCGCGATCGCGGCGCGGTCGAGGAGGTCGCACACCTCGGCACCCGCGGCGCCGATCGCCTTCGCGGCGGCTTCGAGCTTTTTCCGGTCGCGCCCGACCACCACCACCTTCGCCCCCGCCGCCGCGAGCCCCTCCGCCATCGCGAGCCCGAGCCCGGAGCCGCCGCCGGTGACGAGGGCGGTCTTGTCGGACAGGTCGAAGGACGGACCGGGCATCGCTGAGCCTCCATGCGGGAGGAGGCCTTAGTACAATCTGCCGCCGCATTGTCGAGCACCCAACGCGGGTCGTCCCGGCCGAAGCGGAGCGGAGAGCTCGGACCCACTCCGACGCGCCGGCGCTGTGGGTCCCGGCTAGCCGCGGAGCCTGTCGTCGGGCCGGCCGAAGGCCGGACCCGATGGCGGCTTCCGGGATGACAAGGGAGGTAGGCTCGCAGAAGCGCCGGTTGCGGTGCGGCGCGGTGCGCCTTAAGCCCAGCGCAAGGGAGGCCATCATGTCGCTCGCCGTCGTCATCCATGCGCCCCGCGACCTGAGGCTCGAAGCGACCGAGGTGCCGGCGCTCGGGCCGAAGGACGTCGAGGTGCGCATCGCCGTCGGCGGCATCTGCGGCTCGGATCTGCACTATTACCAGGACGGCGGCTTCGGCACGGTCAGGATCAAGGAGCCGATGGTTCTCGGCCACGAGATCGCCGGCACCGTTACCGCCGTCGGCACGCTCGTCGATAGGGTGCGGCCGGGCGACAAGGTCGCGGTCAATCCGAGCCGCCCATGCAACGCCTGCCGCTACTGCCTCGAGGGCCTCTCGCGGCATTGCCTCAACATGCTGTTCTACGGCAGCGCGATGCGCTTCCCGCACGTGCAGGGCGGCTTCCGCCAACGGCTCGTCGCCGAGGAGCGGCAATGCGTGAAGGTGCCGGCAAGCCTCGCGCTCGAGAAGGCGGCGTTCGGCGAGCCGCTCGCGGTGTGCCTGCATGCGGTGAACCGCGCCGGCGCGCTCCTCGGCCGGAAGGTGCTGATCACGGGCGCAGGTCCCATCGGCATGCTGACCCTGCTCGCGGCGCGCAGCGCCGGCGCGGCCGAGATCGTCATCACCGATGTCGCCGACGCGCCGCTGTCGCTGGCGCGGAAGATCGGCGCCGACGAGGCGGTGAACGTCGCGACATCCGGCGAGACGATGAAGCGCTTTCACGCCGACAAGGGCTACTTCGACGTGATGTTCGAGGCCTCGGGCAACCCGGCGGCGCTGCGCCAGGGCATCGAATGCGTGCGCCCGGCCGCGGTCGTGGTGCTGATCGGCATCGGCGGCGAGGCGACGCTCATGCTCAACGTGCTCGTCGCCAAGGAGGTGGATCTGCGCGGCACCTTCCGCTTCGACAAGGAGTTCGACTGGGCGGTCGACGCCATCGCGCATGGCCGCATCGATCCGTCGCCGCTCTTGACCGACGTGATGCCGGTGCGCGACGCCGTGAAGGCGTTCGAGCACGCCGCCGACCGCTCGAAGGCGATGAAGGTCCAGCTGTCGTTCGAGTGATGGACGCGCCCACAGCCTCGCGTCCCGCGATCAACCCGCTCGTCGCCGACACCGGCACGCCGCCGATCCCGGAGGCGCAGGGCTGGGTCCAGCGCTACGGCGGCGCGCACGGCCCGCTGATCAACATGTCGCAGGCGGTGCCCGGGCATCCGCCGCATCCCGACTTCATGGCGCGGCTCGTCGAGGCGGCGGCGAGCGTCGACGCCGCGCGCTACGGCCCGATCGCCGGCGACGCCGACCTGCGTGCCGCCTATGCCGGCCATCTCGCGGCGCTCTCCGGCGGCGACATCGCGGCCGCCGACGTCGCCATCACGGCCGGCTGCAACATGGGGTTCGTCGCCGCGCTGATGCTCGTCGCGAAGGCCGGCGACAACATTCTCCTGCCCTCGCCCTGGTACTTCAATCACGAGATGACGGCGGGCATGCTCGGCATCGCGGCGCGGCCGCTGCCTTGCGATCCGAAAGCAGGCTTCGTGCCCGACCCCGACGAGGCCGGGCGTCTGATCGACGCGCGAACCCGCGCGATCGTGCTCATCACGCCGAACAATCCGACCGGCGCGATCTATCCCGAGCACGTCATCGGCGCCTTCGCGGATCTGTGCCGCCGGCGCGGGCTGTGGCTCGTCCTCGACGAGACCTATCGCGACTTCCTTCCGCCTGCGCTCGCGCGCGCCCATGGCCTGTTCGCCGACGGCGGCTGGCGCGACCGCGTGATCCGGCTCTACAGCTTCTCGAAGGCGTACTGCATCCCGGGCTACCGCCTCGGCGCAGTGACCGCGGATGCGGCGGCAATCGGCGAGCTCGCGAAGATCCTCGATTGCATCCAGATCTGCCCGCCCCGCGCCGGCCAACGCGCGCTCGCCTGGGGCATCGGCGCGCTCGGCGGATGGCGCGACGACAACCGGCGCGAGATGCATCGCCGCGCCGAGACCTTCCGCCGCGTGCTCGAGCAGAGCGCGGAATGGCGCGTCGACTCGGTCGGCGCGTACTTCGCTTATGTCCGCCACCCATTCGCGGGCGAGACCGCCGCCGCGGTGGCGGAAAAGCTCGCGGTCGAGCGCGGCGTACTGGCGCTCCCCGGCAGCTATTTCGGCGCCGGCCAGGCCACGCATCTGCGCATGGCCTTCGGCAACATCGACGTCGCCGGCATCGAAGCGCTCGGCGAGCGGCTGCACGAGGTTGCGCTCTAGCCCCGCCGTGTCATCCCGGACGGGCGCAGCCCGATCCGGGACCCACGGCTACGTGCGCTGCGGGGGCAGGTCCCGGATAGCCGCGTGCCGCGGCTTCCGGGACGACGGCTCTCGTGTGCCGAATCAGCGGTGGACGGCGATGCGCGAGCCCTCCCGCCTGGCCGCGCGCTTGCATAGGGTTGCTGACGCGCGCGAGCGGGGCGGGCTATGGACTACTTCCCACGGTGGTCCCTCAAGACCGAGAGCACGATCATGCCGGACGAGCGGTTGCCGAGCGGGCAGACCGTCGTCCTCGGTCTGCAGCACGTCGTCGCCATGTTCGGCGCGACGGTCTTGGCGCCGATCCTCATGGGCTTCGACCCGAACGTCGCGATCTTCTTCTCCGGCGTCGCGACGCTGATCTTCTTCGCCGCGACCGGCGGGCGCGTGCCGAGCTATCTCGGCTCGAGCTTCGCCTTCATCGGCCCGGTGCTCGCCGCGACCGGCGCGACCGTCGGCCAGCCGAACCCGAACATCGGCCTCGCGCTCGGCGGCATCGTCGCGGCGGGCGTCGTCTACACCGCGATCGGCGTCGTCGTGATGGTCGCCGGCCACCGCTGGGTCGAGCGGCTGATGCCGCCCGCCGTCACCGGCGCGATCGTCGCCGCGATCGGGCTCGTGCTGGCGCCGATCGCCATCGGCAGCGCCTCGGGCACCGGCCCGACCGATCCCAACGGCTCAGGGTTCGCGCGCTTCGTCGCGCTCCTCACCGTCGTCGCGGTCGGCGCCGTCGCGGTCTACGCGCCCGGCCTGTGGCGGCGGCTGCCGATCCTCATCGGCGGCGCGATCGGCTACTTCGCGTATCTCGTGCTCGCGAACGGTATGGGGCTCGGCAGCCCGATCGATTTCTCGAAGATCGGCGCCGCCGCCTGGCTCGGCCTGCCGAACTTCGCAAAGCCGGTCTTCAGCGGCGGCGCCATCAGCCTCATCGCGCCGGTCGCGATCATCCTGGTCGCCGAGAACCTCGGGCACATCAAGGCGATCGGCGCCATGACCGGGCGCAACCTCGATCCGCTCTTGGGCCGCGCCTTCCTCGGCGACGGCGTCGCGACGATGGTGTCGGGCTCGTTCGGCGGCACCGGGGTCACGACCTACGCCGAGAACATGGGCGTCATGGCGGTGACGCGGATCTACTCGACCCTGCTCTTCGTCGCCGCCGCCCTGATCGCGATCCTCCTCGGCTTCTCGCCGAAGTTCGGGGCGCTGATCCAGACCATCCCGGTGCCGGTGCTCGGCGGCCTCTCGATCGTGGTGTTCGGCCTCATCGCCGCAACGGCGGGGCGGATCTGGGTCGAGAACCGGGTCGATTTCTCCGATCCGCGCAACCTCATCACGGTCGCGGTCGCCCTCGTGCTCGGCGCCGGCAACTTCAAGCTGACGCTCGGCGGCTTCACCCTCGACGGCATCGGCACCGCGACCTTCGGCGCCATCATCCTCTACCACCTCCTGAACCAGGCGCTGCCGCCGGCCGGCACCCGCGAGCCGCGCGGCTCGGGCGGCGTTGCGGACGCGTGAGCCCCCACACCTCTCCCCGCTTGCGGGGAGAGGGCCTCGTGCCGAGGGCACGAGGCGAGCCCGAAGGGCGAGGGTGAGGGGCTGTCGCACGGTTGGCTTTTTATCCTGAGCAGCCCCTCACCCGCTCGGCCTTCGGCCGAGTCGACCTCTCCCCGCGCGCGGGGAGAGGAGGGCCAGGAACCCCGCGAAAGAACCCCGCGTTGACCGCGCGAGCTTTCGCTGAGGACTTCCCATGGCCGAGCAGAAAACCCTTCCGCCGCAGGAGCAGGACAAGCAGCCCGGGCGCGAGACCGAGATGCACCCGCGGCCGGACTACGCGCCGCGCTTCCCGGGCAGCGGACGGCTCGACGACAAGGTCGCGATCGTCACCGGCGGCGACTCCGGCATCGGCCGCGCCGTGGCGGTCCTGTTCGCCCGCGAGGGCGCGAACGTCGCCATCATGTACCTGAACGAGGGCGAGGACGCGCGCGAGACCGAGCGGCTCGTCAAGGCCGAGGGGCGCGACTGCCTCGCCATCGCCGGCGACGTCGGCGACGCCGGCTTCTGCGAGAAGGCGGTCGAGCAGGTCATCGATCGCTTCGGCCGCCTCGACGTCCTCGTCAACAACGCCGCCGAGCAGCATCCGCAGAAGGACATCGACAAGGTCACGCCGGAGCAGATCGAGCGCACCTTCCGAACCAACATCTTCGGCTATTTCTTCATGACCCAGGCGGCGCTGCCGCATCTGAAGAAGGGCGCCGCGATCGTCAACACCACATCGGTGACGGCCTATCGCGGCAGCCCGGAGCTTCTCGACTACAGCGCCACGAAGGGCGCGATCGTCGCCTTCACCCGCTCGCTCGCGAAGAAGCTCGTCGAGAAGGGCATCCGGGTGAACGGCGTCGCGCCGGGGCCGATCTGGACGCCGCTCATCCCCTCGACCTTCGACGCCAAGCACGTCGCGAGCTTCGGCTCCCAGACGCCGATGAAGCGCCCCGGCCAGCCGAGCGAGGTCGCGCCGTCCTTCCTGTTCCTCGCCTGCGAGGATTCCTCCTACATCACCGGCTCGGTCCTGCACCCGAACGGCGGCGAGCCGACCGAGAGCTGAGGCGCCGCGAGCCCAACGAAAACGGCCCCGGACAACTCCGGGGCCGTTCGCGTCGAGGCCGAGCGAGAGACGAGAGGAATCAGCGCCTTGGCCGGACGCGCACCGGCACCGGGACATAGGCACCTATGCCGATCGCGCCGAAGAAGAGCGTCAGGAGAGCGAAGATCGTTCCGGCACGAAGGGCAGCGATGCGCGTCATGGACTGAGCCTCCAAATGTGGCCGTCAACGTCGCAGCCGAGAGGCGGTTCCCGGTTCCCCGCGCCGAGAGGACAACCTTGACCGTGGAACCGGCTGTCAGTGTTGGCGTTGTTTCCCCATCATCGGCAGTGCGCCGATCCGACAGCGAGGTAACCACCATGATCGGTTGGGCTATTACTTTTCTGATCGTCGCCCTCGTGGCGGCCATCTTCGGCTTCGGCGGGATTGCCGGCGCCGCCGTCGACATCGCGAAGCTGATCTTCTTCGTCGCGATCGTCCTCTTCGCCATCTCGGCGGTGATCGGCCTCATGCGGGGCCGCAGCCCGACGCTCTAGCGCGGGCCTTCCTCGAAACAACGGAAACGCCACCCTTCGGGGCGGCGTTTTCGTGTGAGGTGCCGCTTGCTTCAGATCGCCTGCAGGGCGGCGCGGGTCATGCTGTCCGGGCCGAGATCCTCGACGTCCTCCACCGCGAGCAGCTGCGCGAGGCGCGAGCGAGCGCGGTTGACGCGGCTCTTGATGGTGCCGACGGCGCACTCGCAAATCTGCGCTGCCTCCTCGTAGGAGAACCCCGAGGCGCCGATGAGCAGCAGCGCCTCACGCTGGTCGGCGGGTAGATTTGCGAGCGCGGCGCGGAAATCCTCGAAATCGAGCCGGGAGCCCTGCTCCGGATGCACCGTGAGGCGCGCCGCGTAGGATCCGTCCGGATCCTCGACCTCGCGCCGGCGCTTGCGGTACTCCGAGTGGAAGAGGTTGCGCAGGATGGTGAACAGCCATGCGTTGAGGTTCGTCCCACGCTCGAAGCGATCGATGTTGGCGAGCGCGCGCAGGAGTGTGTCCTGGACGAGGTCGTCGGCGCGGTCGACCTGCCCTGAAAGCGAGATCGCAAAGGCGCGCAGGCTCGGCACCGCCGCGAGCAGCGCATCCCGGAGTTCGGGCTCTGGAGTCATTTCTCGACCGCGTCGGTCCGCTTCTCGAGGCGGTTGAGGAGCTCGACGAACCGGTCGGGCACGGGCTGCTGGACGAGCTCGTCATACATCGAGCGAAGATGGTCGCCGATGCGGTCCTGGATCACGCGGTCGAGACCGGGCTCGCCGGGGAACTCAGCGGACAAGGACGTTTCCGGAATCAATTTCGCGGCCCTTTTCCCCTTGCTGTTGGTCATCATGAGGGTTCCCCGCACCGTCTTTAAGGCTGGTATTCCGCCCGGCGGTGTTTTGTGCACACTTCTGCCCACAACGCCGAGCCTGCCTTCCCAGTTCCGTTGCGAGGAACCTTTTTTGCCGGCCCGAGTTCGGTTAAGTCAGGCTACGCACAAACTTCAAAACCAGTCAGTCACAAGGGGACGCGAATGTCGACAGCTCAGCTGGTCGTCCAACACCTGCCGTATCTGCGCCGCTATGCCCGCGCGCTCACCGGCAGCCAGATCGCCGGCGACGCCTATGTCGCAGCGACCCTTGAGACCCTCGTCAACGAGCCGGAGACGATCGGCCAGGGGACGAACGTCAAGGTCGACCTGTTCCGCGTCTTCACCCGGATCTGGAACTCCCTTTCGGTCAACGGCAAGAGCGAGCTCATCCAGCGCGACCTGCCGGCCGAGGTGCGCCTCGGCCAGATCACGCCGCTGCCGCGTCAGGCGTTCCTGCTCTCCTGCCTCGAGGGCTTTTCCGAGGAGGAGACCGCCGCGATCCTCTCGGTCGACGTGCCGATGGTGCGCGATCTCGTCGAGGAGGCCGGGCGCGAGCTCGCCGCCGACATGGCGACCGACATCCTGATCATCGAGGACGAGCCGCTCATCGCCATGGACCTCGAGGCCCTGGTCGAGGGCCTTGGCCACAATGTCTCCGGCGTCGCGCGCACGCGCACGGAGGCGGTGAAGCTCGCCGGCGAGAACCGCCCGGGCCTGATCCTCGCCGACATCCAGCTCGCCGACGGTTCGTCCGGGCTCGACGCCGTGAACGACCTCCTCAAATCCTTCGAGGTGCCGGTGATCTTCATCACCGCCTATCCGGAGCGCTTCCTCACCGGCGAGCGCCCGGAGCCCGCCTTCCTGATCGCCAAGCCGTTCCAGCCCGCAAACGTCTCGGCGGTGATCAGCCAGGCGCTGTTCTTCCAGCAGAGCGCGAAGCGTCGCGAGGCGCGCGCCACGGCGTGAGCCTCGCGACCTTTGCGGTTACGAGAAAAGCCCCGCCGCGGCGGGGCTTTTTCTTTGGCGCGCGGAAGATCAAGAAAAAGCGGGTCGGAATGAACCGACCCGCTTCAAGTATCCGGCCAATGCACAAGGGGAATGCGGGGAGGACCAGGTGGCCGGGTGCCCTGTCAACGCCGCCCTTCGTCGAAAGGTTCCGCCGTTCCGGTTCCACCAAACCGATGACGGCTTCCGGCGAGCTTGGCTTTGCGGAACGGACATTCCTCCGCTTTGTTGTCCGAACACCTGCCCTCGACTTCGAAGCCCTTCATGAAGCCGCTCGTCCTCGTCAACGCGTCCGCCGGGACGGCCGCGGCATTTGCCGGCGAGGATCTCTGCGCCCGAATCGAGCGCGCCTTCGCGGCGGCGGGCCGCCCGAGCGACGTTCATCCGATCACCCCGCGGAAATTGGAGCACGCTCTCGATCAGGCCGCCGCGGAGGCGCGGCCGGTGATCGTCGCGGGCGGCGATGGCTCGGTGTCGGCCGCGGTCCAGCGCTTCGCCGGAACCGGCATTCCGCTCGGCGTTCTGCCGTTCGGGACCTACAATCTCCTCGCCCAGGACCTCGGCATGTCGACTGAGCTTGAGGAAGCGGTGCGCCAGCTCGCCGCGGCGGACGAGCGCCGCATCGACCTCGGCCAGGTCGGGCGTCGCCGCTTTCACACGCTCGGCGGCCTCGGATATTTCTCGCGGGTGGCGCGCCAGCGGGCCGAGGTGCGCAAATCGATTTCGAACAAGCTCGTCGGCGCCGCGCTGGCGGCGTTGCGGTCGCTCAGCCGCGGCGGCAATCTCGACGTCACGATCGACGACGGCGCGCGCCGCGAAAGCTTCAGGACGCCCGCCGTCCTCATCACCAACAACCTCATGGCGCCGGACACCTGGCGCAGGCGGACGCTCGATGCCGGCCTGTTCGAGATCAACATCGTGCGCGGCGACGTTCCGTTTCCGCTGCTGCGCGGCGGGCTTGCGGCCTTCATGGGCTCCTGGCGCGAGAGCACCGAGATCGTCACCTGGACGGCGCCGGCCTTCAACCTGTCGTTTCGCCGCCCGCGGGTCTTCCTGTCGCTCGACGGCGAGGTTACCCGGCCGCGCACGCCGCTTCGTTTCGAGATCACGCCGCGGGCGCTGACGGTGCTCGCCCCCGCGCCCGAGCCGGAGGAGGCGCCGGAGCAGCGCGCCGCCCCGCCGCCGTGAGCCGGCGCGTCAAGGAACGATCCCGAAGAGCGTCGCGTTGATGCCCCGCGCCTCGCACCCGGCGAGACGCCTGCCGGGAGATCATCGATGTTGAAATTGCATATGGCGGCGTGCCTCGTCGCGACGGCGCTCGCCGCGGCGCCGGCGCTTGCCCAATCCACCGCTCCCGCGAGCCCCGGCCCTTCGGGCGCGACCGACCGCCCCGCGGCGACGGGCTCCGGCTCGACGACCTCCGGATCCTCGGCGATGCAGCCCTCGACGGGCGCGAGCGTCGGGACGCAACCCCCGACCGGCGCAAGCGTCGGGACGCAACCCGCGACCGGCGGGACCGCCTCCGGCGCAGGCACGGCGACCGGCGTTTCCGAAACACCGGCGTCGGGCTCGTCGGCGAGCGCCACCCCGCCGTCGCCGACGGCGGGCGCGAGCGGCGCGTCCTCGACGGTGGCCGGCGGCAGCGGGGTTGCCGGACAGGTCATGACCCATCAGCAGCCCGGGCAATGGCTGGCCTCGAAGCTCATCGGCACGACGGTCGTCGGCCCGAACAATGAATCGATCGGTGACGTCAATGACGTCCTGATGGAACGCGACGGTCACGCGGCGGCGGTCATCGTCGGCGTCGGCGGGTTCCTGGGGATCGGCGAGAAGGACGTGGCGATCTCCTTCGACCATATCGAGCTGACGAGCCGCGGGGCGACGAACGCCTCGACGGCGCAAACCACGGGATCGACCAGCGCGACGAGCCAGTCGAGCCCTTCGACGACCGGCTCGATGGCGAGCGGCACGGCCAACGGCGTCCCGGACCGGATCATGCTGCGCATGACGAAGCAAGAGCTGCAGAACGCGCCGAAGTTCACCCGCGCCGATCAGCGCGATACGTCGGGCGGGCGCGGCACGCCTGCCACTCCACCGAAGCAGTAAGCGTCGATCCTGTGAGAGAGGGGAGGCGCCGCGCCTCCCCTTCCCGCACGCGAGGCTGCGGGACAGACCGACCGGCACATAAAGAAGCGCGGCTGGGTGTGGTCCCAACCGCGCCACTAGGTGCCGGCCCGTGGGGGCAGAAGAGGCCGGTTGCAGCCCCAACGCCGCAAGCTCGAGAACGGTTCCAAATTTTTTTTCGTGGCCGAGCTTGGCCTTGCGGGCCAAGCCGAAGCGGAACCGTGATTCAAGCCTGGCGTTGTCGGGTTGAGCGCGGCCGAGCGGTGTCGGCGCCGGGGGAGCAAGCCCATGTCATCGACGAGACCTGTGGAAACGGTGCTGTGCAGTCAGGATCTGCCGCTCGAGTTCCGGCGCCGGTCGAGCGCCCATGAGGGCGACGAGCGCAAGGTCGCCTCTCGCCTCAGCGGCATCGTCCCGGCGCGCCAGCTCGATGAGGTGATCTGTCCCTACCTGCTGCGCCGGAACCTCCTCGTCCCGGCCCATCTCGGGCCGATGGGGGTGGGATCATACCAAGCGCGTTAGCAAAGCGGCGTCAAAGCGAAGGGCCGCCCAGGAGGGCGGCCCATAGGCATTTCCGAGCTCGATCCGCTTCGGGCTATTCGGAATCCTGCGCTCCGCGGGTTCCGCCGGACGCTTGACCGCCCTTCCGGCCGGCTTCGGAGGCAAGCTCGCGGTCCTGGGAGAACGACCGCTTTTCAGCGGGTACGCTCCGGCCGCCCTTGCTTGCGATCTCGCGCTGTCGCTCCGCGTCCATCGAGGCGAAACCCCGCTTCGAGGTCGAATCTCCAGCCATTTGCTGCCTCCTTCGCGCTCTTTCGCTAGACCTGAACAACGAGCCGCCGATTCGATGGTTCCGGTTGCGGCCAAGTCATTTTTCGACCTACAAAGATTTCGTGGGCTTTCGTGTCATCATCTACTTTGATCCTCTTGTCACGGCGAAGCATGCGTCAAGCATTTCGGAACTCGCTCGCGCGAGGCGGCGTTCGGCCGTGGCGAGCCGTGGAGGGCGCCCGATGACGAATCGCGATATGGTCAAGGACGGCTCGAAGGATCGCCCGCTGCCGGAGCCCAACCTCGCGCCGCCGACGCCGGTGCCGTCCCCGGAGGGCGACGAGCGCCTCTTCACGACGCAGGACCCGCCCGACTCGCCGCAACCGAACCCGATGATCAACCCGCCGAAGCCGAAGCGGCGGCGCGAGCCCTGATCGCGCTCGCCTTCCCGGCGGCGCCGGTATAACCCTCCCGGGCGACGATGCGCGGAGAGAAACGGTGCCGGCCGAAGACGTCTTCATTTGCGAGTATGTCCGCACCCCGATCGGCCGCTATGGCGGCGCGCTTGCGAAGGTTCGCACCGACGATCTCGCGGCGGTGCCGATCCGCGAATTGCTCCGCCGCCATCCCGGCATCGCCGAGGCCGTCGACGAGGTCTTCTACGGCTGCGCCAACCAGGCCGGCGAGGACAACCGCAACGTCGCGCGCATGGCGGCGCTGCTCGCCGGGCTCCCGGAGCGCACGCCCGCCGCCACCATCAATCGCCTGTGCGCCTCCGGTCTCGATGCCGTCGGCGCCGCGGCGCGGGCGATTAAGGCCGGCGAGATCGAGCTGGCGATCGCCGGCGGGGTCGAGTCGATGACCCGGGCGCCGTTTGTGACGGGCAAGAGCGAGGCGGCCTTCCAGCGCACGACGGAGACCTTCGACACCACCATCGGCTGGCGCTTCATCAACCCGGTGCTGAAGGCCCAGTACGGGGTCGATGCGATGCCGGAGACCGGCGAGAACGTCGCGCAGGAGTTCCAGGTCACGCGCGAGGCGCAGGACGCTTTCGCGCTGCGCAGCCAGGAGCGCGCCGCCCGGGCGCAGGCCGACGGCACCTTCGCGAGCCGCATCGTGCCGATCGAGATCCCGGACCGGAAAGGCCCGGTGCGCGTCGACAAGGACGAGCACCCGCGCGCCGACACGACGCTCGACACGCTCGCCCGGCTGAAGCCGATCGTACGCCAGGACGGGACGGTCACGGCCGGCAATGCGTCCGGCGTCAACGACGGCGCCGCCGCCTTGATCCTCGCCTCGGCGAAGGCGGCGGAGCGGCACGGGCTGACGCCGCTCGCGCGCGTTCTCGGCCTCGCCTCGGCCGGCGTGCCGCCGCGGATCATGGGCATCGGCCCGGTGCCGGCGGTCGGCAAGCTCGTCGAGCGGCTCGGCGTCAAGGTCGCGGAGTTCTCGGTGATCGAGCTCAACGAGGCCTTCGCCTCGCAGGCGGTCGCCTGCTTGCGCCAGCTCGGCGTCGCGGAGGACGCCGAGCACGTCAACCCGAACGGCGGCGCGATCGCGCTCGGCCATCCGCTCGGCATGTCGGGCGCCCGCATCGCCGGCGACGCCGCCCTCGAGCTCTCTCGCCGCGGCGGCAAGCTCGGGCTCGCCACCATGTGCGTCGGCGTCGGGCAGGGTGTCGCGCTGGCGATCGAGCGGGTCTGATCCGGCGCTGCCGGGACGGCGACCGGCAGGGACGCGGCTACTGGATCTTCGGCGGCTGGCTGATGTCGAAGCCGGGCAGGCCGGGGAGGCCGCCGCCGGGCGCGTCGAGGCCCGGAATCTGGAGCTGGTCGAGCTTCTGCTGCACCGCCTTCGGATCGATCTGAACGGCGGTCGATTTGTAGTGCATGACGAGCGCCGGGAACAGGATCACCAGCGCGACCATGATGCACTGGATGATCACGAAGGGGATCGCGCCGTAATAGATCTGGCCGGTGGTGACCGGCTCCATGCGCAAGCCGGTGATGCGATCGGTGTAGGGCACGCGCGGCGCGACGGAGCGCAGATAGAACAGCGCGAAGCCGAAGGGCGGGTGCATGAAGCTCGTCTGCATGTTCACGCCGAGCATGACGCCGAGCCAGATCAGATCGATGCCGAGCTTCTCGGCCGGCACGGCGATCAGCGGGATGATGATGAAGGCGAGCTCGAAGAAATCGAGGAAGAACGCGAGAAGGAAGATCAGGACGTTGATGAAGACGAGGAAGCCGACCTGGCCGCCCGGCAGCGAGGTCAGGAGGTGCTCGACCCAGACGTGCCCGTTGACGCCGTAGAAGGTGAGCGAGAACACCCGCGCGCCGACCAGGATGAAGATCACGAAGGCGGAGAGCTTCGCCGTCGCCTCGGTGGCGGATTTGATGATCGCGAAGTTGAAGCGCGCCGGGTTGTTGTCGAGCTGGCGCTTGACCGCGGCGAGGATGAGCGAGCCGAGCGCGCCCATGGCGCCGCCTTCGGTCGGCGTCGCGAGCCCGATGAAGATCGTGCCGAGCACGAGGAAGATCAGCAGCAGCGGCGGCACCATAACGAAGGTGACCTGCTCGGCCATGCGCGACATCAGCCGCAAGCCCGTGAAGCGCTCGACGGCGCCGACGACGAGGGCGTAGAGCGCGGCCGCGGCGATCATCTCGACGAAGAGGCCCCAACCCTCATAGCCGTTGCGCCTGAGCCAGTACTGGGCCGCAAGGAAGACGACGGCGAGCGCCGCCGAGATCAGGAGGCGCTTCGCGCCGAGGAAGCGGTTCATCAGGGCGCAGATCAGCGCCACCACGGTCCCGACGCAGATGGTCAGGATGACGAAGTCGGCGCCGGCCTTGGTCTCGGTCTGGCCCAGCACATAGTAGCCGACGAGGCCGGAGAAGAGCACGAGCACGCCGAGCTGCCACACGCCGCGCGCGCCGTCGGGCTCGCGGAAGCCGATCGCGTCCTGCGGCAATCCCGGCGCGGCCTTGGGGAACACGATCGTCACCAGGAGCACGTAGCCGGCATAGAGCCCGGCGAGGATCACCCCCGGCAGGAAGGCGCCCTCGTACATGTCGCCGACCGAGCGCCCGAGCTGGTCGGCCATGACGATGAGGACGAGCGACGGCGGGATGATCTGAGCGAGCGTGCCGGAGGCCGCGATCACGCCGGAGGCAAGGCGGCGGTCGTAGCCGTAGCGCAGCATGATCGGCAGCGAGATCAGGCCCATCGAGATGACCGAGGCGGCGACGACGCCGGTCGTCGCGGCGAGCAGTGCGCCGACGAAGATCACCGCGTAGGCGAGGCCGCCGCGCACGGTCCCGAACAGCTGGCCGATGGTGTCGAGAAGGTCCTCGGCCATGCCGGAGCGCTCGAGGATCAGGCCCATGAACGTGAAGAACGGGATCGCCAGCAGCACCTCGTTCGACATCACCTGGAAGATGCGCTCCGGCAGCGCCTGGAGGAGCGGCCAGGACAGGGTGATGGTGTTCGGCGCGTAAGGCGCGAGCTCGACCGCGAGGATGAAGAACAGGAGGCCGTTCGCGGCGAGCGCGAAAGCGACCGGATATCCGAGCAGGAGGAACACCACCAACGCCGCGAACATGATCGGCGCGAGGTTCTGGGCGACCAACTCGGCCATCAGGCGAAACTCCGGGACATGCCAGGCCGCGAACGGCCGCGTTATTCAGGGATCTTGACGGTGCCGCTCTGGGCAAGCTTCTCGGCGTCGGCGATCGCGAGGAGGCGCGCGGCCTCGGCCTCGGCGGCCGCCTGGTGCCCGCCGACGTCGTGGGCGTCCTCGATCTCGCCGCGGATAACGGCAACGCGCTTGATCACCTCGCTCAGCCACTGCAGCAGCAGCAGTGCGAAGCCGAGAAGGATCAGCCCCTTGGCGGGCCAGATCAGGAGGCCGCCGGCATTGGTCGAGACCTCGCCGGAGCCGTAGGAGCGCCAGAAGAACGGCCACGACAGCAGCGTCATGACGAGCACGAAGGGGAGAAGGAACAGAAGGTGGCCGAACATCTCGACGAAGTTGCGCAGGCGCCGGCTGTACCTCGCCGAGAGGATGTCGATCCGGATGTGCTCGTTGTCGCGCAGCGTCCAGGAGGCGCAGAGCATGAACACCGCGCCGAAAAGGTACCATTGCAGCTCGAGCCAGGCGTTCGAGGACGTGCCGAAGACCTTGCGGATGATGGCGTTCACGGCCGAGACGAGCACCGCGACAAGGATCGCCCAGGCGGCGATCTTGCCGATCCGCTCCGTCAACGCGTCGATGGTGCGGCTGACGCCGAGGAGTCCGGACACGGCAAGCCCCTTGGTCCGCTATTGCTGGCGCGCGACGCCACGCATGCCTGCCATGTCGTGCGCGAATGCTTAGCTTGGTCGTA
Source organism: Microvirga sp. (assembly GCA_036742625.1). Lineage (GTDB taxonomy): Bacteria > Pseudomonadota > Alphaproteobacteria > Rhizobiales > Beijerinckiaceae > JAJKJG01. Next base: position 40,437 of record DAINQO010000001.1, on the reverse strand, counting down.
ACGCATCGCCAGGGGCGAAACAAGCACGTCGAAAGTCGACGGCAACGGCCCTTCAGGTCGCCGGACGCAGCCGGGCGATATGCAGCGCCGCCAGGCCGACGAGGACGCAGGCGAGCATCGCGACGACGAGCGAGGGCGGCCACAGCGGCACCGTATGGCCGACGATCACGGCGCCGAGCGCGCCGAGACCGAGCTGCGTCGCGCCGACGATGCCGGCCGCCGTGCCGGCGAGATCGGGCCTGACCGAGAGCGCGACCGCGGTGCCGCCCGGGATCGTCATGCCGTTGCCGAGCGCATTGAGGCAAAGCGGCAGGAACAGGGTCGCCGGCGTCCACGGCCCAAGCGCGACGAACGCCGCCTCGGCCGCGACCGAGACGACGGAGAGCGCGGTCCCGAAGAGGATCAGCCGCTCGCTGCCGAGCCGCTGCCCGAACCGGCCGGACAGGAAGTTGCCGCCCATGTAGCCGACCGCGTTCGCGATCGAGTACAGCCCGTAGACATAGGGCTCGTGCCCCATGGTCTCGACGACGACGTAGGGCGCGCCGGCGATGAAGACGAAGAACGACGCCGTCGTGAAGGAGAGCGCCAGCGTGTAGCCGAGGAAGCGGCGGTCGCCGATCAGCTGCGGGAAGGTCGCCGCCATGGCGCCGAGCGTCGCCGCCGCGCCCTCGCGGCGGGCGGTCTCGCCGAGCCGACAATAGGCCGCGAGCGTCACCGGCGCCGCCATCGCGAGCGTCGCGACGAAGATCGAGCGCCAGCCGAAATTCGCGTCGAGGAAGCCGCCGACGAGCGGCGCGATCATCGGCGAGACCACCATCGCCATGGTGATGTAGCCGATGAGGCTCGCGGCCTCGTTCTTCGAGGCGGTGTCGCGGACGATCGCGCGGGAGAGCGCGAAACAGGTGCCGCCGCCCATCGCCTGCACGATCCGCGCCGCGAGAAGCGCCGGGATGGTGGTCGCGACCGCGCCCATCAGCGAGCCGGCGATGAACAGCGCCAGCGCCGCGAGAACGCAGGGACGGCGGCCGATCCGGTCCGAGATCGGCCCGACGATGAGCTGCGTCATCGCGACGGCGAGGAGATAGAGGGTCAGCGTCAGCTGGATCGTCGCGTAGTCGGTGTCGAGCGAGCGGGCGAGGCCCGGGGTTGCCGGCGCGAGCACGTTGAGCGCGAAGGGCTGCAGGGTCGAGATCGCGACGAGCACCGCGAGCGGCGGCCGGCCCGGCTGCGGGCGCGCGCCGGTCATGCGGCTTCGCTCGCCGCGAGGGCCGCGAGGCGCGCCGCCTCGCGCTGCCGGACGTTCTCGCGGTGGATCGTGTAGACGCCGCTCGCGATGATGAGCGCGATGCCGATGACCGCCGTCGGGTCGGGCAGCTCGCCGAAGATCACGAACCCGGACAGGATCGCCCACAGGATGACGCTGTAGCGGAACGGCGAGACGACGGAGACGTCGGTGTTGCGGAAGGCCATGATGTTGGCGAGGTTGCCGAGGGTGACGAGAATGCCGGCGCCGATGATGTACGACATCTCGCGGCCGCCGAGCGGCGGCCAGGTCTCGCCGAGTCCGGCGATGAGCCCGGCCAGCCCGACCGAGGCGGTGCTGGCGAGCGCGACGACGGTCGAGGGCACGTCGGCGGGCACGAAGCGCGTGGCGAGGTCGCGGCCGGCGACGAGCACCGCCGCCGCGAGCGCCACCAGGGCGTAGAGGTTGATGCCGGCAGGGCCGGGCCGCACGATCACGAGCACGCCGAAGAAGCCGAGGACGATGGCGCTCCAGCGGCGCCAGCGGACACGTTCGAGCCCAAGCACCACCATCGCGAGCGTCATGATCAGCGGCGTCGACTGCACGATCGCGGTGATGATCGCGAGCGGCAGGTGGGGCAGGCTCGAGATGAACAGGAAAGCGACGATCGCCTCGAGGCCGGCGCGCAGCGCCGCGAAGGGCGAGGCGAGCTTGGCGAGGCTGCCGAGCTGGCCCGTCGCCGCGACGATCGACAGCGCCATCGTGGTCGCGAACAGCCCGCGCACCGCCATGATCTGCCCCGGCGGCAGGGTCGCCGAGGCGAGCTTCAGGAGGCTGTCGTTCGTGATGAAGAACGCCATCGCGAGGAGCATCGCGACGATGCCGCGGCGGTTGTTTTTGGGGGACATGGGTAGGGACTGTTCCTGGCGTCCCGTCTAAGGCCCCGCGCCGGTCCCGTCGAGGCGCGAAGCGGCTCTTAAGGGCGAACCCTCAGCCCTCGATCGCCCGCCGCAGCTTGACGATCTCGGCGGCAACGAAATCGAGGAAGACGCGGACGCGGGCGGATTGGCGCAGATCCGGGTGGGTCAGGAGCCAGAGCCCGGTGGAGAAGTCTGGGTTCGGCGGCGACAGGCGCACCAGCGCCGGATGAGGGTCGGCGATGAAGCAGGGCAGGGGGCCGATGCCGATGCCGGCCTCGACCGCCTCGGCGAGCCCGAGCACCGTGTTGACCTTGTAGACGATCTTCTCCGGCGCGACCCGCTCGCGCACGAAGCGCGCCGCCTTGACGCCGCCGAAATGGTCGCCGAGCGCGATCCAGGGCCGCTCGTAGAGGCTCACGAGATCGACGCCGCCGGGCGTCGGGAAGTCCGCAGCGCGCCCGTAGAGCGCCCAGGCGATCGTCGCGACGCGGCGGCCGACGAGCGTCTCCGGCGGGTTGTCGGTGGCGCGGATCGCGACGTCGGCGTCGCGCTTCGACAGGTTCAGCGCCTGGTTCGACAAGACCACGTCGAGCCGCACGTCCGGGCAGCGGGCGCAGAAGGCGGCGAACAGCGGCGTCAAGAGGTGGACGAGAAGCGTGTCGTTCGTCGTGACGCGCAGCTCGCCGGCCGGCGAGATCGCCTGTCCGGCGAGCTTGCGCGCGAAGCCCGCCACCTCGTCGTCGATGCGCGCCGCGAGCACGGCCATCTCCTCGCCGGCGGTGGTGAGAGCGTATCCGGTGCGGTGGCGCTCGAAGAGCTTGAGCCCAAGCCGCTCCTCGATCTGGCCGAGCCGGCGGAACACCGTCGAATGGTTGACGCCGAGCTTCTCGGCCGCGCCGGCAAGGCCCCTCGCCTCGGCGATGGACTTGACGAGGCGGAAGTCGTCCCAGGCGAGCGGCGAGTCAGACATTCTTGCACCGGTGCAAGCGGAAAGGTGCAACCTTATCGATGGATTTGCGCAGGAGAAACACTGATCTTCTCTCCGGATCGGCGCTGGGGCGCCCTTGGAGACCCACCATGATCGACACCCGTCTTGCCCCTTACGGCATCTTCCTCCTGCGCGTTGCGCTCGGCGCGATGTTCATCGCCCACGCGCTTCTCAAGTACCTCGTCTTCACCATGCCCGGCTTCGAGGGCTTCCTCGGCAAGATCGGCCTGCCGGCGGCGCTCGCGTGGCCGATCGTCCTTGCCGAGCTCGTCGGCGGCGCCGCGATCGTCGCGGGCTTCTACGGCCGGTGGGTGTCGCTCGCGCTCCTGCCGGTGCTCGCCGGCGCGCTGTTCGTGCACGCCGGCAACGGCTGGCTCTTCACGGCGACGGGCGGCGGCTGGGAGTACCCGGCATTCCTCGCGGTCGCGGCCGTCACCCACGTGCTGGCCGGCGACGGTGCCTTCGCGCTCCGCCCGGCCGCCCTGCCCGTCCTGTCGCCGGTCCCTTCGCCGCAGGCGGCCTGACCTCAAACCGACTTCACGCGTTAACGGCGGCGTCCCCCCGGGCGCCGCCGCTTCCGTGCCGCCCGGAAGGCGAGCCTCGCCGGGCCACGCCGAGAGCGACGCAGCCGCCTCGTGATCCTGTCAGTCGAGCGGAGAGAGGAGGGCCGAGAACGCTGCTCCGTCGACCGCTCCGTCTCCCTGAAGGTCCACGAACGTCCACTCGCCTTCACGGCAGACGGCCGTCACGACCGTGCCGAACGGGAGCAGGCCCAATATATCGAATTCGAGGCCGGGGCCGCTCCTCAGGCGTAAGCCGTCCCGCGCGATCACGCGAAATCGGCGGACGAGCCTGTCGGTGCTGTCGGTAATGGGGAGTCGGCCGCCGGCGCCGAACTGCCCGAAGTCCGGCTTGTCGGGGTTGACGATGTTCGGATCAACCGAAATGCCGCACAGGGACTTGGGCAGGAGCTGAAGCAGGTTCCAGCGCCGTGAGGCGTTGAACTCCGGGGTGCCTCGGAACCCGGTGGACTGGGACAGCCATGTCAGCTTGACCAGGCCCGAATCCAGAAGCGTCTTGCACGTCAGTCCCGAGCCGTACACTCCGATGCGATAGGTCGGCCGGCCGTCGGATCGGCTCATCGCCTCGTTGATGGCCTCGAAGAAGGGGATGACGTGAGCATTGATGTCGGGTTTCGAGATATCGAAGTCCACGGCGAAGTAGATGGCGCTGTCGCTCGGCTGGCCGATGACGGAGCCGCCGTAATCCCGGCAATGGCTCGCATCGGCCTTCCCAGTATCCGGGCTGTACTCGTTCGGATCGCGGCCGCCTCTCTGGTGCACGATCATGAGGGACAGACCTGCCGCCAGGATGGCGTCCGCCTCGCGCTTCTTGATCACCTTGGGCGTGCCGTCCCGGTTGTAGTACCGGATGATCGTGGTCGCATCGTTCGCCTTGAGGCAGTCGATGTGTGTGGTCGTGTCGCGATTGGTGTCGAACACTGCCATGGCGCCGTCCTCGCTCCGAATGACGCGGCGTAACGCCTTTTGCAGTTCTGCCTAGCTCAATATCATAGGTTATTTTCGGCGTCGGGCGCTCGGCCGGCGGCTGCCCGCCGCAGACGATCGTTGATCGCTTCTCCCAGCCCGCTTTCCGGGATTTGCGCCACCTCGATTACGTCGACGCCGGTCGCGTCCAGCGCGCGCAGGTGCCCGAAAAGCCGAGCGGCGGCCTCGGCGAGGTCGCCGCTTTCGCTAAGGTTGAGGACGGCGTGCGCCTGCTCGAGGCCGGGTGGCCTGTCCGGCCCGAACAGGAGCGCGGCTTCGCCGGGCTCGATCCGCCTCGCGCTAAGCCGCACCCGCGCGCGCGGGGCGTAGTGCGAGGCGAGCATGCCCGGCGCGCGCGGCGCCTCGTCGGCGGGGGCGAGGAGCGGGCGGCCGAGCGCCGCCTCGATCTCCTCCCGCGGCACGCCGCCCGGGCGCAGCAGGTGCGGCGCGCCGAGGCAGGCGACGATCGTCGATTCGAGCCCGACCGCGGTCGGGCCGCCGTCCAGCACCGCGTCGATGCGGCCCTTAAGGTCCGTAAGGACATGCGCGGCGGTCGTGGGGCTGACCCAGCCCGAGCGGTTCGCAGACGGCGCCGCGACGGGACGGCCGACCCGTTCGAGAAGTGCGTGAGCCAGCGGGTGCGCCGGGACGCGCAGCGCGACGCTGTCGAGGCCGGCGCGGGCGAGGTCGCAAACCGAAGAGCCCGGCGCCGCCGGCACGACGAGGGTCAGCGGACCCGGCCAGAAGCGCGCCGCGAGCGCGAGCGCGCTCTCGTCGAAGACGCCCTCCCGCCGCGCCGCGTCGACGCTCGCAACATGGGCGATCAGCGGATTGAAGCGCGGGCGCTCCTTGGCGGCGTAGATTCGCGCCACGGCCTCGGCGCGTGTCGCGTCGGCGCCAAGCCCGTAGACCGTCTCGGTCGGGAACGCGACGAGGCCGCCGCGCCGAAGCATCTCGGCGGCGCGAAGGACCGCGTCGGGTGCAAGCGTCTCCGTCCTGCGCGGGCCGGCGGTTGACCCGTGATCGTTCACGTCTAAACTATCTTGCAACCGAAGCCCTTCCAGGTACCGGAGCGGCTTAGAGATGCGCGACCCCGTGCGTCAATGACGGGGTCCGACGGCACTGTCCGGAGATCCCATGAGCTATCGCGCGCCTGTCGCCGAGATGGTCTTCGCCATGCGCCACGTCGCCGGTCTCGACCGCGCGATCGCCGAGGAGCTGCACGGCGATCTTTCGCTCGATCTCGTCGAGACGATCCTCGAGGAGGCGGGCAAGTTCGCGAATGAGGAGCTCGCGCCGCTGAACCGCAGCGGCGATCTCGAGGGTCTGGCGTTCAAGGACGGCGCCGTCGCCATGCCGCGCGGCTTCAAGGAGGCGTATCGCGCCTGGACCGCGGCCGGCTGGAACGCGCTGCCCGGTCCCGAGGCGTATGGCGGCCAGGGCCTGCCGACGCTTCTCAACTCGGCCTGCGTCGAGATGTGGAACTCGGCCTGCATGTCCTTCGGCCTCGCGCCGCTCCTGACCATGGGCGGCGTCGAGGCGCTGGCGCAGCACGGCTCGCATGAGCTGAAAGACCGCTATCTCGCCAAGGTCGTGTCCGGCGAATGGACCGCGACCATGAACCTGACCGAGCCGCAGGCCGGCTCCGACCTCAACGCCATCCGCAGCCGCGCCGAGCGGGCCTCCGACGGCACCTACAGGATCACCGGCAGCAAGATCTTCATCACCTATGGCGAGCACGACCTGGTCGACAACATCGTCCACCTCGTGCTGGCGCGCCTGCCCGACGCGCCGCCGGGCACCCGCGGCATCTCGCTCTTCCTCGTGCCGAAGGTGCTGCCCGACGGCACGCGCAACGACGTTCGCTGCCATTCCATCGAGCACAAGCTCGGCATCCATGCCTCGCCGACCTGCACCATGGTCTATGGCGACGCGGGCGGTGCGACCGGCTTTCTGATCGGCGAGGAGAACCGCGGCCTCGCCTGCATGTTCACGATGATGAACAACGCGCGCCTCGCGGTCGCCCTCCAGGGCGTCGCGATCGCCGAGCGGGCCTATCAGGGCGCGCTCTCCTACGCCAAGGAGCGGCGCCAGGGCCGCGCGCCCGGCGCCGCCGGCGACGGCATGAGCCCGATCATCGAGCATCCGGACGTGAAGCGCATGCTGATGACCATGAAGGCGCTGACCGCTGCGGCGCGCTGCATCTGCTATCTCACCGCCGAGGCGATCGACCGCGCGCACCGGTCGCGCGACGAGACGGCGCGGGACATCGCGCAGGAGCGGGCGTCGCTCCTCACGCCGGTCGCCAAGGCGTTCTCGACCGACATCGGCTGCGAGGTCGCCTCGCTCGGCGTGCAGGTCCATGGCGGCATGGGCTTCGTCGAGGAGACCGGAGCGGCGCAGCATCTGCGCGACGCCCGCATCAACCCGATCTACGAGGGCACGAACGGCATTCAGGCGATCGACCTCGTCCTCCGCAAGCTGCCGCTCTCGAAAGGCGACGCGGTGCGCCGGCAGATCGCGGCGATGCGGGCCACCCTGCAGCGGCTCGTCAAGGATGCGACGCCCGCCTTCGGCTCGACCGGGGCGCGGCTGCGCGAGGCGGTCGAGAGCCTCGATCGCGCGACGAGCTTCATGCTGAAGGCCGCCTCCGGCAACCAGCCCGAGGCGGCGCTTGCCGGCGCGACGCCGTATCTGCGCCTGTTCGCGCTGGCGCAGGGCGGCGCCGGCCTCGCCGAGGCGGCGCTCGCCGCGAGCGCCGCGGCGGCGACCGGCGATTCCGATCCGGCGCACCCGGCCCGGATCGCGCTCTGCCGCTTCTTCGCGGAGAACGTCGCGACGGCGGCGCGCGGACTGGAGGAGAGCGTCATCTTCGGGGCGGCTTTCGTCGAGGACGCGCCGCTCGCGCTCGCGAGCTGAACGCGATGGTGGAACTCGTCACGGTCGCCCGCGACGGCGACGTCCTCGTCATCCGGCTCAACCGGCCGGAGAAGAAGAACGCCATGACTCGCGTCATGTACGACGCCGTAATCGAGGCGTTCGCCGTCGCCGATCGGGACGGCGCGGGCGCGATCCTGATCGCCGGCTCCGGCGGCTCCTTCATGGCCGGCAACGACCTCGCCGATTTTCTCGCCGCGACGGAGCGGCCGGATGATCTCTCGGCGTTCCACTTCATCACCGGGCTGGCGCGGCTCGAGACGCCGCTCGTCGCGGCAGTCGACGGCATCGCGGTCGGGGTCGGCACGACGATGCTGCTCCATTGCGACCTCGTCTATGCGGCGCCGACGGCGCTGTTCCGCCTGCCTTTTGTCGATCTCGGCCTCGTGCCGGAGGCGGCTTCGAGTCTGCTCCTGCCGCGCCGGGTCGGGCTCGCCAAGGCGAGCGAGCTTCTCCTCCTGGCCGAGCCCTTCGACGCCGACGAGGGCTTCCGGATCGGCCTCGTCAACGCCGTCGTTCCGGCCGACCGGCTGTTCGCGCATGCGCTCGAGCAGGCAAAGAAGCTCGCGGCGAAGCCGCGCCAGGCGATCGCGGCGACGCGCCGGCTCATGCGCGGCAACCAGGCCGAGATCCTTGCCGCGATGGAGCGCGAATCGATCGCCTTCCGGGAGGCGCTCGCCTCGCCCGCCGCCAAGGCCGCTTTCAGCGCCTTCCTGTCGAAATCGAAGCCCGCCGCTTAAAGCATGATCCCGAAAAGTGGCTACCGGTTTTCGGAAAAGATCATGCTCAAACAAAGAGGTAGAGCGGCATGACGACTCGACGAGAAGTCATCCCGCTCTAAGCGCCGCGTCTACGCCGGCGAGACGCACGCCATCAGCCGGTCGATCGCGGCTTGAGCCTCGCCGGCGGCATCGCCCTCGATCTCGGCGCCGCCGCTGTTGAGGAAGCTCGTCGCCCGGGCGATCAGGCGGTGCATGATCGGGGCCGTCACGACCGGCACGAACGCGGCGGTGTCCGGGTCGTCTTTCAGATCGAGCGCCAGCACCGCCATCGCGGCGAGCTCGTCCATCGCCCGCACCAGCTTCTCGAAGGCGAGGCGGCGCTCCGCGGGCAGGGCCTCGTAGGCGGCGAGCGCGACGTTCGCGAGGCGGAGGCCCGATGCGGCGAAGTAGGAACGGTAGTCGATCGGCTTCCAGCTTCTCAGCGCGTCGGCGAGGTCCGGGGCCTCCGGCGCCATCTCGATCAGCATCAGCACCTCGCTGTAGCGATTGAGATAGTCGGTCGACAATCCGGCGCAGGACGGGCGCTCGCCGTCGCTGGCGGCGGCCGCGTCGCTTGGCGCAGTCATGGCGAGGATTGGCGGGCGCATGGGAGGGCCCGGCCAATGTGCCAAGCAATGGACAACAAAAAGTTGACGCTACGGCAAGATGGCCGGCCCCTCACCGGCGCCGCGGAGGGCGCAGCTCGCGGCGGAAGACGCCGACGATTTCGAGATGCGGGCTGTGCTTGAACTGGTCCACCGGCGTGACCCGCTCGACGCGGTAGCCGCCGGCGACGAGGATCGCGGCGTCGCGCACGAAGGTGCCGGCATCGCAGGAGACGCTGACGACGACCGGGATTCTTGCTGCGGCGAGTTGCCTTGCCTGTGCCTCCGCCCCGGCGCGCGGGGGATCGACCACGAGCGCGTCGAAGCGCTCGAGCTCCGATGCGAGGAGCGGGCGCCGGAAGAGGTCGCGCGCCTCCGTCGCGACGCGGCGCAGGCCCGGCGTTTGGCGCGCCGCCTTGTCGAGGGCCGCGAGCGATCGGGCGTCGCCGTCGACGGCGTGGACCTCGGCGCGCTCGGCGAGACGCAGCGCGAAAGGCCCGCAGCCGGCGAAGAGGTCGGCGACCCGCTTCGCCCTCTGGCACGCCGCGACGACGATGCTCGCGAGCGCCTCCTCGCCGGCCTGGGTCGCTTGCAGGAAGCCGCCCGGCGCCAGCGAGAGCTGGGCCTTGCCGATGCGCAGGAGCGGGGCGCGGCGCTCGACGAGCACGTCGCCGTGCAGGGAGAGACGGGCGAGGTCGTGCCGGCCGGCGACATCGATCAGCGCCTGACGCTCGCGTTCGCCAAGCTCGCCATGGCCGCGGAGATCGATGTCGAGACCGGTCCCGGTCGCGGTGAGCTGGATGTCGAGCGGCTTTCGCGCCGCCGCCAATGGCTCGGCGAGCGCGAGCGCCGTCCGCGGCGCCTCCTTCAGCGCCGGCTCGGCGATCGGACAGAAGGCGATCTCGATGAGCTCGTGGCTGCGCACCCGCATGTAGCCGACGCGCGGCGTCCCGCCCTCGAAGCGCGCATGCAGCGTGATCCGCCGCCGCCCGGCGCCATGCGCGTCGACGAGCGCCTCCACCGGCGCGTCGAGACCGGCCTGGCCGAGAGCGTCGATGAGGATGGCGCGCTTCCAGCCGGCGTAGAGGGGCCAGGCCATGTGCTGCGTCAGGCAGCCGCCGCAGCGGCCGAAATAGGGGCAGAACGGCGCGACGCGATCGGGCGAAGGGGTCTCGATGCCGGCGAGGCACGCCCGCGAGCCTTCGCCCTCGATGAGCGCCGTCTCGCCCGGGAGCGCATAGGGCACGTAGACGGCCCGGCCGCCGCGATGGGCGACGCCGTCGGCGCGCGCGCCGAGGCGCTCGATCACGACCCGATCAGCCACGCCGCGCCCCGATCAGGAACTCGCGATTGCCTTCGCGGCCGAGGATCGGTGAGGGCATCAGGCCGACGACCTCAAAGCCGAGCGAGGCGACGAGAGCGCGGATGTCGTCGCATACGCGGCGCTGCACCGCCTCGTCGCGCACGACGCCCTTCCTCACCTGCGCCGGCCCGGCCTCGAACTGCGGCTTCACCAGGGCGACGAGCGCCGCATCGGGGGCGAGCAGCGGCACGACCGGCGGCAGCACGAGCTTCAGCGAGATGAAGCTCACATCGGCGACGAGGAGGTCGATCAGCTCGGGGACGAGAGTGCGGTCGAGGCGGCGGGCATCCGTCGCTTCGAGGCTCACGACCCGCGGATCGGCGGCAAGCTTCGGATGGAGCTGGCCGTGGCCGACATCGACGGCGTACACCCTCTCGGCCCCGCGGCTGAGGAGCACCTCGGTGAAGCCGCCGGTCGAGGCGCCGACATCGAGGCAGAGCCGCCCGCGCGGATCGATCGCGAAGGCGTCGAGCGCCGCCGCGAGCTTCACGCCGCCCCGCGAGACCCAAGGATGCAGCGCCTCGGCCGCGATCTCCCCTTCGGCCCGGACCTGATCCGAAGCCTTCGCGACCGGCGTTCCGTCGACCGTCACGAGTCCGGCCGCGATCGCCGCCTGCGCCTTGGCGCGGCTCGCGAAGAAGCCGCGCTCGACGAGGAGAAGATCGGCGCGCCGGCGGGGCATCGCCGGCTCTTGCCATGGCGGGCGAACTCCGGCAACCGAACCCCTTACCAAGTGCCGGAGGCCGACTTACCCTTCGGCCGGCCTCGACCGCCGAGGAACGATCATGACGAGACGCTGCATCGCCGCCCTCCTCGCCACACTCGCTGCACCGGCGCCGGCGCTGGCGCAGGGCGCATCGGTCCAGACGTATGAGGCCGCCATCGTCGGCCCAAAGGGCACGCCGATCGGCAAGCTCGCGATCCGCTCGAGCGAGAACGCGACCGTCGTGCGCATCACGATCGAGCCCGGCGGCCTTGCTCCCGGATGGCATGGCGTGCACTTCCATTCGGTCGGCGATTGCTCGGACGTCGACCGGTTCGAGCGCGCCAAAGGCCACGTCAACCACGAGAACGCCCAGCACGGCCTCCTCAATCCGGAGGGGCCGGAGGAAGGCGACCTTCCGAACATCCATGCCAATCCGGACGGCTCGGCGAACGCCGAGCTGTCGAGCGAATCGATCGTGCTCATGGGCTCGCAAGGGCTGAAGGACAGCGACGGCTCCGCGCTCGTCATCCATGCGAGCGAGGACGACCACATGAGCCAGCCGATCGGCAATTCCGGCGCCCGCGTCGCCTGCGCGGTGATCAAGTAGCGGTCAGGCCCGCGCTTTCAGCACCCGCGCGTCGCGGCCGAGCGCCTCGAAGACCTTGGCGACGATCCCGGCCGCGTCGAGCCCGGCCTCGGCGTACATGCGCTCCGGCTTCTCGTGCTCGATGAAGCGGTCGGGCAGCACCATCGCCCGGAGTTTCAGGCCGTGGTCGAGCGCGCCGCGCTCGGCGAGGAGATGCAGCACCTGCGCGCCGAAGCCGCCGATCGCCCCTTCCTCGATCGTGATCAGCACCTCGTGGTCGCGGGCGAGCCGCAGCACGAGTTCCTCGTCGAGCGGCTTCGCGAAGCGCGCGTCGGCGACCGTCGTCGAGAGCCCCCGGGCCTCGAGCTCGTCGGCGGCCCTGAGCGATTCCGAAAGCCTCGTCCCGAGCGACAGGATGGCGACGCGCCCGCCCTCCCGGACGATCCGGCCCTTGCCGATCGGCAGGGGTACGCCCACCTCGGGCATCTCGACCCCGACGCCCTCGCCGCGCGGATAGCGGAAGGCGATCGGCCCGTCGTCATGGGCCGCCGCCGTCGCGACCATGTGGACGAGCTCGGCCTCGTCGGCCGCCGCCATGACGACGAAGCCCGGCAGGCAGCCGAGATAGGCGACGTCGAAGGCGCCGGCATGGGTCGGGCCGTCGGCGCCGACGAGACCGGCTCGGTCGAGCGCGAAGCGCACCGGCAGCTTCTGGATCGCGACGTCGTGCACGACCTGGTCGTAGGCGCGCTGCAGGAAGGTCGAGTAGATCGTGCAGAAGGGCTTGTAGCCGTCGGTCGCGAGGCCGGCCGCGAAGGTGACGGCGTGCTGCTCGGCGATGCCGACGTCGAAGGTGCGGTCCGGGAACTCCTTGCCGAACAGGTCGAGCCCGGTGCCGGACGGCATCGCGGCGGTGACGGCGACGATCTTCTCGTCCTTCCGCGCCTCCTTGAGGAGACTCTCGGCAAACACCCGAGTGTAGCTCGGCGCGTTGCTGCGCGGCTTTGCCTGCGCGCCGGTGACGACGTCGAAGGTCACGACGCCGTGGTACTTGTCGGCGGAGTTCTCCGCCGGCGCGTAGCCCTTGCCCTTTTGGGTCACGACGTGGACGAGGATCGGGCCGGTCTCGGCGTCGCGGACGTTCTTCAGCACCGGGAGGAGATGGTCGAGATTGTGGCCGTCGATCGGGCCGACATAGTAGAAGCCCATCTCCTCGAACAGCGTGCCGCCGGTCCAGAAGCCGCGGGCGTACTCCTCGGCCCGGTGCGCCTTCTCGTAGAAGAACTTCGGCAGCTTGCGCGCGAGCTGCTTCGCGGCGTGGCGGATCGAGCGGTAGGTGCCGCCCGAGACGAGGCGGGCGAGGTAGGACGACATCGCGCCGGTCGGCGGCGCGATCGACATGTCGTTGTCGTTGAGGATGACGATCAGGCGCGAATGCATGGCGCCGGCATTGTTCATGGCCTCATAGGCCATGCCGGCCGACATCGCGCCGTCGCCGATCACCGCGACGACGTTGTGCGGCCGCCCCGAGAGGTCGCGCGCCACCGCCATGCCGAGCGCGGCCGAGATCGAGGTCGAGGAATGGGCGGCGCCGAAGGGGTCGAACTCGCTCTCCGCCCGGCGGGTGAAGCCGGACAGGCCGCCGCCCTGGCGCAGCGTGCGGATGCGGTCGCGCCGTCCGGTCAGGATCTTGTGCGGATAGGCCTGGTGGCCGACGTCCCAGACGAGCCGGTCGCGCGGCGTGTCGAAGACGTAATGAAGCGCGACCGTCAGCTCGACGACGCCGAGGCCGGCGCCGAGGTGGCCGCCGGTGACCGAGACCGCGTCGATGGTCTCGGCGCGCAGCTCGTCGGCGACGGCACGCAGCTGCGTCTCGGGCAGCCGGCGCAAATCCTCAGGCGTGGCGATGGTATCGAGGAGCGGAGTGTTGACGGGCACGGTGGAAGGGGTCCTCGCGGGAAGGGCGACGATACCCGCCGCTTCTCGCGCAGGACATAGGGCGTGGGGTCGCGCCGGTCAAAACCCGGCCCGCCCGCTTGAGGGCGCCGGCCGCCGGACGGCCAAGCGGCGACGACGTGCCGCCCGTGAACCGCCTCCGCCTCAGTGCGCCAGCGGATTGGGCCGGACCTGGATATGCACGGCGCGGGGCTTGGAGCCCTTGCCGCCTTCCTTCAGCCACGGCGTACGGTCGCCGTTGGTGCTCCACAGGCCGCGGCCCTTCCAGCCGGCGTTCGGATCGTCGATGCGCCCGTCCAGGCCCTTGGCGAAGAAGCCGAGCGGATAGGGCACGCGCAGCATCACCATGCGCCCGTCCTTGAGCGCGACGAAGCCGTCGTTGAGGTTCGCGGTCGAGATCGGCACATTCTCGCCGAGGCCGGCCGTATTGTGCTGGTCGACCCAGGTGTAGTAGCTCGCCTCCGCGGTGCCGTTCTCGAAGCCCTCGAACGAGGGGCCCGGATACTTGTGCTGCGCGAAGCCCTCCGGGCAGTGGTCGCCGGTGGCATTTGGTCCGTTGAGCGCGCCCTTGCATTTCCTGCGGTCGAAGCTGACGAGCGTGCCGTTCGAGCCCGAGCCCCACAGGACGCCGTCCTTGTCGATGTCGCCGCCGCGCAGGCCGATCATCTCCTTCGGCACGGCGTAGAACTCGGAGAGCTTGGTCTTCGGGTCGAAGCGCAGGAACCCCGGCCGCCCGGCGAAGATATTCTGGGCGTACCACACCGAGCCGTCGGTCGGGTGCGGCATCACCGCATAGGAGCCGGAGCCCCCGATGCGCAGGTCCTTGCCCGGCTCCGGCGGCTTGCCGGGCTCGGTCCATTCGTCGAGCTTGCCGTTGCCGCTGGTGTCGAGCACGAGCGGCGCCCAGCCTTGAGCCTTTACCGGGTCGCCGGTCTCCTCCAGCACGGCGGTGTTGATCCAGCCGGCGACCGGCCCTGTCCCCGAGAACCACACCGTCTCGTCGGCGTCGTAGCCGAACTGCGGGTGGTGGGTGCCGAAGCAGGTATCGATCATCGTGTACTTCATCGTCTTCGGATCGAGCATCGCGGCCTGGCGCCCCGACTGGTTGATCGGGAACACCTTGGCGGAGGGGTGGTCCGAGCCCGCCTTGCAGAACGCCGGGTTGTCGTTGCCGCGGACCGCGGCCGCGAACCAGGCGCGGCCTTTGCCGTCGATCATGCCGTTGTGGTTGTTCGAGCGCTGGCTCCAGATCTTCTCGTCGCCCCAGTAGGGCGAAGGCATGGTCGGCGTCGCCATCGCCGTCCCGTGGAACGGCGGCCCAAAGGATTCGGGCACGTTGGGATCGAGCACGGTCATGCGGAAGGACGAGACCTTGTGCGTCTTCGGGTCGAGGATCGGGATGTCGTCGCTCGAGTACTCAGGCGAGCCGAACAGCGGCCCGTAGGCGTTGACGGTGGGCTTCCGCCGATCCGACGAGATCAAGTCGTGGACGAAGGTCTTCTCGCTGCCCCACTCCCACGAGGTCACGACGACGTTGCGCTCGACCCCTTGCGGCCGCGCCGGCTTGTCCTTGGGCAATTCGCCCTTCGCGATGCGGTCGGTCCATTCGCCGTAATACTTGAACGGCACGCCGCCGAGCTGGCCGGCGAGGCGGTTGACCATCCACTCGCCGGTATGGCCCGAAGCGACGCGGCGCGCCCAGGCCTCCTCGCCCGACTTGAACTCGCCGAGCTGCGCCGGGATGGTGCGGGTCGATTCCTGCCCGAGCTGGTGGCAGCCGATGCAGTCGACGTTGCCCATGCGCTGGCGCCAGAGCTCGCGCGTGACGTCCTTCGGGATGTCGCTCGCGCCGCCGAAATCCTTGGCCGGCGGCATCTGCATCATCGCGTACCAGTAGATCGCCGGATAATACTGCGCCGCCGAGCGCGCGTCGGGCGCCGGCACCGCCGTGAGGTTCAGCTGCTGGCCGGGCTTCGCCCGCATCTTGGCTGAGTCGACGAGGCCGAAGCCGCGCACCCAGACCTGGTAGTTCGCGGTCGGCAGGTCCGGGATGACGTAGCGGCCTTGGTCGTCCGTGACGACGATCTTGGCATATTTGGTCGGCAGGTCGGTGGTCTCGGCGATGACCCAGACGCCGGCTTCCGGCCCGCCCGGGCCGGCGACCACGCCGCCGATGTCGTCCTTGTCGATGGCGACCACGGATTGCTGTGCAGCGAGCGGATCCGGCACGGTCGCGGCCATTGCGGCGATGCCGATCGCAGCCACGGTCGAGAACAGCACCTGCCGAATTCTCATCTAGGCCTCCCGTGTACAGGCGCGCTCGACCGGCCAGTCGCAGCGCAAGAAGGGCTCATGAACGAGGCCAGAATGGGCTGCAAGCGCCGAGCGACGCAAGCCCATTCTGACAGGTGCGCTCAGTTCCCGCCGATCAGCTTCCTCGCCACGATCACGCGCATGATCTCGTTCGTACCCTCGAGGATCTGGTGGACCCTGAGGTCGCGGACGATCTTCTCGATGCCGTACTCGGAGAGATAGCCGTAGCCGCCGTGGAGCTGGAGGGCGTCGTTCGCGACCTTGAAGCCGATGTCGGTCGCGAAGCGCTTCGCCATCGCGCAGCGCATCGTCGTGTCGGGCTCGTCGCGGTCGTAGGCTGCCGCGGCGGCGTAGAGGAAGAGCCGCGCCGCCTCGAGCTCGGTCGCCATGTCGGCAAGCCGGAACTGCAGCGCCTGGAACTCGGTGAGCGCCTTGCCGAACGCGCGCCGCTCGCGCATGTAGCCAAGCGCCTTGTCGAAGGCTGCCTGAGCGCCGCCGACCGAGCAGGCGGCGATGTTGAGCCGACCGCCGTCGAGGCCCGCCATCGCGATCTTGAAGCCGATGCCCTCCGGGCCGAGGCGGTTCTCGACCGGCACCCGCGCGCCGTCGAAGATCACCGCGCGGGTCGGCTGGGCGTTCCAGCCCATCTTGCGCTCGTTCGCGCCGAGCGCGACGCCCGGCGTGTCGCCGGGCACGACGAGCGTCGAGATGCCGGACGGCCCCTCGCCGCCGGTCCGCACCATGACGACGTAGAGATCGCCGGCGCCGGCCCCCGAGATGAACTGCTTCTGACCGTCGAGGATGTAATGGTCGCCGTCGCGCACCGCCCGGGTCTTGAGCGCCGCGGCGTCGGAGCCCGCGCCAGGCTCGGTCAGGCAGTAGCTCGCAAGCCGCTCCATGGTGACGAGTCCCGGCAGGAAGCGCCGGCGCTGCGCGTCCGAGCCGAAGCGGTCGATCATCCAGGCCGCCATGTTGTGGATCGAGATGTAGGCCGAAACGGTCGGGCAGCCCATGGCGAGCGCCTCGAAGATCAGCGCCGCATCGAGCCGCGACAGCCCCGAGCCGCCGACATCCTCGCCGATATAGACCCCGCCCATGCCGAGCGCCGCCGCCTCGCGCATCTCCGCGACCGGGAAGTGCTTCTGCTCGTCCCAGGCGACCGCGTGCGGTGCGAGCCTCTCGGCCGCGAATTCGCGGGCCATGTCGCGGATCGCGATGTGGTCGGGGGAGAGGGCGAAGGCGGTCACGGCCGCCAATGGGCGAGGTGGACGGCGTGCCGTGAATGCGCGGTCTTTTCGAGCTTGCGCAGGAAGTGCTCGTCCATGGTCACCAACTGGCAATCCCTCGCCACGGCAAGCGCCAGATAGAAGCAGTCATAGGCCGAATGCCCGATCTCCTCGGCAAGCCGATAAGCTTGCCGATGCAGGTCGCGCGCCGGAACCAGCTCCTCGAACCAGCGCGGCGCGAACTCGACGGCATCGAAAGCCCGTTTGGCATCGACCTTACCCGTCCGCGCTAGTCCGAGCAGCGCATTGACGACCTCGGCGACCACGAGATCGGGTCCCATGATCGGTTTAGCCGTCCACAGCAGCTCAATGGCTCGATCCGATAAGGGCTGCCGAACCGAGAATTTCACCGCGACATTGGCATCGACCACGATCACCCCTGCGAAGCCTTCTTTCCCGGCGCGTGGCCTTGAGCCGTTCGATATTCCTCCTCGTCGTCTCTTCCGAGGCGGATGGCGAGACCGACGTCGAAATCGTCCGGCATCTCCAGATCGGCCTGAAAGCGGCGCGCCATTGCGACTTTCTCATGCGCCGTCAGTGGGGCTGCCGAAGCAAGGATGTCCCGGAGTTCCTGCTCCAGAGACTTGCCGTTGATCTCGGCTTTCAGCTTGAGCGCCTCGATCACCTCGTCATCGAGGTTGCGGATCAGAACTTGGCCCATAAGGAACTCCGGAATGCTATCGAAAACGATAGCATTCCTCGCTCGCGCTGTCACCCGCTCACTGCATCGTCGGGATGACGAACTCCGCGCCTTCCTTCATTCCCGACGGCCAGCGCGAGGTCACGGTCTTGGTCTTGGTGTAGAACCGGATCGCGTCCGGGCCATGCTGGTTGAGGTCGCCGAAGCCGGAGCGCTTCCAGCCGCCGAAGGTGTAGTAGGCGATCGGCACCGGGATCGGCACGTTGACGCCGACCATGCCGACATTGACCCGTGCCGCGAAGTCGCGCGCCGCGTCGCCGTCGCGGGTGAAGATCGCGACGCCGTTGCCGTATTCGTGTTCGGAGGGCAGCCGCAGCGCCTCGTCGTAGTCCTTGGCGCGCACGACCGAGAGCACCGGCCCGAAGATCTCCTCCTTGTAGATGCGCATCTCGGGGCGCACCTCGTCGAAGAGGCAGCCGCCCATGTAGAAGCCGTCCTCGTAGCCCTGCATGCGGAAGTCGCGCCCGTCGACGACGAGCTTCGCGCCCTCGCGCACGCCGAGGTCGACATAGTCGCGGACCTTCTGCAGGTGCTGCTTCGTGACGAGCGGGCCGAAATCGGCGCCCGGATCGGTCGAGGGCCCGACCTTCAGGCTCTCGACGCGCGGCGTCAGCTTGTGCATCAGCGCGTCGGCGGTGCCCTTGCCGACCGGCACCGCGACCGAGATCGCCATGCAGCGCTCGCCGGCCGAGCCGTAGCCGGCGCCGATGAGGGCGTCGACCGCCTGGTCCATGTCGGCGTCCGGCATGATGATCATGTGGTTCTTGGCGCCGCCGAAGCACTGCGCCCGCTTGCCGGTCGCGGCCGAGCGCGAATAGACGTACTCGGCGATCGACGACGAGCCGACGAAGCCGACGGCGCGGATGTCCGGGTCGTCGAGGATGGCGTCGACCGCCTCCTTGTCTCCGTTGACGACGTTGAGGATGCCGGCCGGCAGGCCCGCCTCGATCATCAGCTCGGCGAGGCGCATCGGCACCCCCGGGTCGCGCTCGGAGGGCTTCAGGATGAAGGCGTTGCCGCAGGCGATCGCCGGCGCGAACTTCCACATCGGGATCATGGCCGGGAAGTTGAACGGCGTGATGCCGGCGACGACGCCGAGCGGCTGGCGCATCGAGTAGATGTCGATGTTCGGCCCCGCCCCCTCGGTGTACTCGCCCTTCATGAGGTGCGGGATGCCGCAGGAAAACTCCGCCACTTCGACGCCCCTTTGGATGTCGCCCTTGGCGTCCGGGATCGTCTTGCCATGCTCGCGGGCGAGGAGGTCGGCGAGCGCGTCCATGTCGCGGGCGACGAGGTCGAGGAACCTCATCATGACGCGGCCGCGGCGCTGCGGGTTCGTCGCCGCCCAGGCGCCTTGAGCCGCCGCCGCATTCTCGACCGCGGCGCGAAGCTCGGCCTTCGAGGCAAGCGCCACCTTGGCGATCACCTCGCCGGTCATGGGCTGGTAGACGTCCGCGGTGCGGCCGGAGGTCCCGGCGACCTCTTTCCCGCCGATGAAATGCCCGATGTTCCGCATGGGAGCGCTCCTCACAGCTGTCTTTGCCGGACGACTACCATTGGCTCCGGGGCGCGGCTATAGGGTTCGAAACGGGGAAAGGGAGCCCGAGATGGCGTCGAAGCTCGACCAGCTGCGCGCGATGACGGTGATCGTCGCCGACACCGGCGACATCGAGGCCGTGCGGCGGCTGAAACCCCAGGACTGCACGACCAATCCGAGCCTGCTGCTCAAGGCGGTCGAGATGCCGGCCTATGCGGGCCTCTTCGACGAGAGCATGGCCTGGGGCCGCCGTCAGGGCGGCGCTCGCGAGGCAGTCATCGCGGCGATGTGCGACCGGCTTGCGGTGGCCTTCGGGACCGAGCTCGCCGGCATCGTGCCGGGCCGGGTCTCGACCGAGGTCGACGCCGACCTGTCCTTCGATACGCCGGCGATGGTGGAGACGGCGCGCGCCATCATCCGCGCCTACGCGGCGCGAGGCGTCGGCCGCGAGCGCATCCTGATCAAGCTCGCCTCGACCTGGGAGGGCATCCGCGCGGCGCAAGTGCTGCAGCGCGAGGGCATCGACTGCAACCTCACGCTCCTGTTCTCGCTCGTGCAGGCGGCGGCCGCCGCCGACGCCGGCGCGTTCCTGATCTCGCCCTTCGTCGGCCGCATCCTCGACTGGCACGTCAAGGCCGGCGGCGGGCCCTATACCGGCGACACCGACCCCGGCGTGCAGTCGGTGCGGCGGATCTACGCCTACTACAAGGCGCACGGCCTCAAGACCGTGGTCATGGGCGCCTCGTTCCGCAACGCCCAAGAGATCGAGGCGCTCGCCGGCTGCGACCGCCTCACCATCTCGCCGGCCCTCCTCGACGAGCTCGCCAAGAGCGAGGGCGAGCTGCCGCGCCGGCTCTCGCCGGAGAGCACCGCCGGCGCGCCGGAGCGCCTCAGCCTCGACGAGAAGAGCTTCCGCTTCCTCCTCAACGAGGACGCCATGGCGACGGAGAAGCTGTCGGAAGGCATCCGCGCCTTCGTCAAGGACCTGCGGGCGTTGCGCGCCCTCGTCGCGCGGCGGATGGAGGAGCGGGCGGCCGCCTAACGCCCCGCTGCCAGCGCCTTCTCGCGCAGCGCCGTCAACGTCGTCGTCGGGGTGATCGCTTCGGGGTCGACGAGGCAGTGCAGGATCGCGGGCTTGCCGCTCCTCGTCGCGCGCTCGAACGCCGGCGCGAACTCGTCCGTCGTCTCGACGCGCTCGCCGTGGCCGCCGAAGGCGCGGGCGTAGGCGGCGAAATCGGGATTCTTCAGCATCGTCGCCGAGACGCGGCCTGGATACTCCCGCTCCTGGTGCATGCGGATGGTGCCGTACATGCCGTTGTCGAGCAGGATCACGACGAGCGGCAGCTCGTACTGCACCGCGGTCGCGAACTCCTGGCCGTTCATCAGGAAGTCGCCGTCGCCGGCAAGGCACACGACCGTGCGGTCCGGGAACATCCGCTTCGCCCCGACGGCGGCCGGCACGCCATACCCCATCGAGCCGGAGGTCGGGGCGAGCTGCGTGCCGTAATGCCGGTAGTGCCAGAAGCGGTGCGCCCACACCGCGAAGTTGCCGGCGCCGTTGCAGATGATGGTGTCGGCGGGAAGCGTCCGGCGCAGATGCGCCATCGCCTCGTTCATCCGGAAGCGGCCGGGCGGATGGACGACGGCGGGGTCGGTCCAGGCGAGGAACTCCGCATGCGCCTTGCGGGTCTCCTCGGCCCACGGGATCTCGTGCGGCGGCTGCACGCCCTCGAGCGCCGCCGAGAAAGCGATCGGCGAGGCGTTGATCGCAAGATGCGGACGGTAGACGCGGCCGAGCTCGCCCGAGTCCGGGTGCACATGGACGAGCGGCTGCCGCGGCGTCGGGATGTCGAACAGCGTGTAGCTCTGCGACGGCATCTCCGACATGCGCCCGCCGACGAGGAGGACGAGGTCGGCTTCCTTGAGGCGGGCGAGGAGCTTCGGGTTCGGCCCGATGCCGCAGTCGCCGGCATAAGCCGGGTGGTCGGCCGGGAACAGCATCTGGCGGCGGAACGAGGTCGTGACCGGCAGCGCGAAGCGCTCGGCGAAGCGCGCGAAGCGCTGCACGGCTTGAGCCGACCAGCGGCTGCCGCCGAGGATCGCGATCGGGCGCGTCGCCGCCCAGATGAGCTTTTGCAGCTCGGCCATCTGCCCGAGCGAGGGATGGGTCTCGACCGGCTCGTAGGGCAGCGCGTCGGCGACGCTCGCGCCTTCAGTCAGCATGTCCTCGGGGAGCGCGATGACGACCGGGCCGGGCCGCCCGCTCGTCGCGACGTGAAAGGCGCGCGAGACGAGCTCCGGCAGGCGCGCCGGGTCCGCGATATCCGTCACCCACTTCGCCATGGTGCCGAACACCGCCTTGTAGTCGAGCTCCTGGAACGCCTCGCGCTCCTTCATGGCCGAGTCGACCTGGCCGACGAAGAGGATCAGCGGCGTCGAGTCCTGCATCGCGATGTGGATGCCGGGCGAGGCGTTCGTCGCGCCGGGACCCCGCGTCACGAAGCAGATGCCGGGGCGGCCGGTGAGCTTGCCGTAGGCCTCCGCCATCATCGCCGCGCCGCCTTCCTGGCGGCAGATCGTGACGGCGATCGCGGCGTCGTGCAGCGCGTCGAGCACGGCGAGGTAGCTCTCGCCCGGCACGCAGAAGAGGTGGTCGACGCCGTGCACGATGAGCTGGTCGACGAGGATCTGTCCGCCGGTGCGGGTGTTGGGGGTCATCCGTTGTTCCTCGTCATCCCGGACGCGCGCAGCGCGATCCGGGATCTTCGTCCGAAAGGGCGCCTCAGCGGCGGAAGGTCCCGGATCGGCCTTCGGCCGTCCGGGATGACGGTCTCCTACCCGCCCCAGGCCGGGTCCGCCAGCACCTCTTGCGTATGCGCGCCGAGCCGCGGCGAGGGACGATCGGCGACCATCGGCGTGCCGTCGATCACGATCGGCGAGCGCAGGGTCGGGATCGTGCCGCCCTTCGCCTCCGGTGCCGGCAAGTCGACGCGGATGCCGCGCTCGATCACCTGGGCATCGGCGAACACGTCGGCGACCGAGTTCACCGGCCCGGCCGGCACCTTGAGCTTGCCGAGCGTCTCGAGAAGGTCGTCGCGCCGGAAGCGGATGGTGCGCCGCCCGAGCTCCGGGACCAGCACGGCGCGGTTGCGCACCCGGCCCTGGTTCGTGGCGTAGTCCGGGTCGTCGCGCAGGTCCTCGGCGCCGACCGCCTCGCAGAGCCTCGCGAATTGCCGGTCGTTGCCGATGGCAAGGATGATCGAGCCGTCGGCGACCGGGAACACGTCGTAGGGCACGATGTTCGGGTGCCCGTTGCCGAGCCGCGTCGGCACGACGCCGGAGACGAAATAATTGATCGCCTGATAGCCGAGCACGGCGACCTGCGAATCCATCAGCGCCATGTCGAGGGTCGCGCCTTCGCCGGTCGCGTCGCGCCGGCGCAGCGCCGCGAGGATGCCGATCGCGGCGTAGAGCCCGCAGTAGATGTCGGCCGTGGCGTAGCCGGCCTTCATCGGCGGCCCGTCGGGAAAGCCGGTGAGGTCCATGACCCCGGCCATGCCCTGGATCATGAAGTCGTAGCCGGCGAGCGGCGCGTAGGGTCCGGTCTGGCCGAAGCCTGTGACCGAGCAGTAGACGAGGCGCGGGTTTTCGCCACGCAGGCTTGCGGCGTCGAGGCCGTATTTCGCAAGCCCGCCGACCTTGAAGTTCTCGATCACGACGTCGGCATGGCGGGCGAGCTTGCGCACGAGCGCGCGGCCGTCCTCGGTCTCGAAATCGGCCTCGACCGAGCGCTTGCCGCGGTTCGTCGAGTGGAAATAGGCGGCCGACAGGTTCTCGCCCTCGGTCCCTTCGAGGAAAGGCGGCCCCCAGCCGCGGGTGTCGTCGCCGGCGCCGGCGCGCTCGACCTTGACGACGTCGGCGCCGAGATCGGCAAGCAGCTGCCCGATCCACGGCCCGGCGAGAATCCGCGCCAGCTCCAGGACCTTCACGCCTTCAAGCGGCTTCATGCCGGTATCTCACTCCAGGACCGCATCGAGCCCGCGCCTCAGGCCGACGAACGAGCCGACGCGCCGGGCGGCGAGAAGCGTCCCGACCACGTAGGGCGCCGCGGACGCCCCGGCATCGTGCCGGATCGTCAGGCGCTCGTTGTCGGCGCCGAAGACGACCTCGCAGGAGAGCACGTAGGACGGCATGCGCACCGAATGCACCTGGACCGGCGTCGGCACGCCGATCGCGCCGCCGCGGGTCTCCGGCACGCCGATGAGCTCTCCCACCGGCTTTGCCGTGCCGGCGTGGCGCACGGCGCCGAGCATCTCGGCGAGCTCGCGGGCCGTGCCGGACGGCGTATCGGCTTTCTTCGCCGAGGCGTAGTCGATGATCTCGACGTCCGGCACGAGCCGCGCCGCCTCGAGCGCGAAGCGCCGCATCAGCGTCGCGGTGATCGAGAAGTTGCCGGCCGCGACGACGCCGCGGCCCTTCTCGCGCGCCGCGGTGTCGATCTTGGCGTAGTCGTCGGCCGAGAGCCCCGAGGTCCCGATCACGACGTGGCAGCCATGCGCCAGCGCCTGCAGCGCGTGGTGCTTCACGACGTCGGGCTTGGTGTAGTCGATCACCACGTCCGCGGGCGCCGCGAGCGCGTCGGCGAGCTTGGCGCTGATCTTCACGCCGAGCGCCCTCACGCCCGCCGCCTCGCCGGCGTCCTTGCCGGCGGCGCTCCGCGCCACGGCGCCGACGAGCGCGAGATCGGGGCTGTCGGCGGTCGCCGCGACGAGCGCCCGCCCGACCCAACCCGTCGCGCCGGCCAAGATGATGCGGGTGGTCATGACACGCTGTCCTCGGAAATCCCTTCCGGCAGGGGAGGGCAGACTCGGCGAAAGGCCGAGCCTGGAGGGGGAGAGTCCGTCCCAGGCGGCGTTTCCCCACCCCGCTCGGCCTGTCGGCCGAGTCGGCCCTCCCCTGCGGGGAGGGATAATCGCGTGGTCGCCAGGATCGTCTCGACGACACCGTCCAAGTCGGCGTCCAGCTCCGCGTTCCAGAAGCGCTGCACGCGGAAGCCCAAGGCCTTAAGGGTCAGGTCGCGGCTGCGGTCGGCCGCGACCGTGTTGTCGAAACTATGCTGGCCGCCGTCGATCTCGACGACGAGCCGGTGCTTCAGGCAGGCGAAATCGACGACGTAGCGCCCGATCGGCACCTGGCGGCGGAAATGCAGGCCGTTCACCCGCTGCTCGCGCAGCTTGACCCACAGCTTCACTTCCTGCGGCGTCATGCGCTTTCTCAGTCGACGGGCGACGCGCACCGGGACGCTTGAAGCCGGCCGGCCGCGCGCAATCCGCTGCGGCGGCTCCATCGGATCGGAAAGAGACTCGTCGTTCACGGGAGAGCTCGCGGCGGGGACAGGCGCGATCTTAATCCCTCCCCGAAGGGGAGGGGTAGGGGTGGGGAACGGTGCCGGGGTCGGCCTCTCCCCATCCGGCTGCGGGAGAGATTCAGAAAAACGCCTGCAGCCCCGTCTGCGCCCGCCCGAGGATCAGCGCGTGAACGTCGTGGGTGCCCTCGTAGGTGTTCACGGTCTCGAGGTTCTGCGCCACGCGCATGACGTGGTACTCCTCCTGGATGCCGTTGCCGCCGTGCATGTCGCGGGCCTGGCGGGCGATGTCGAGCGCCTTGCCGCAGTTGTTGCGCTTGATCAGCGAGATCGCCTCGGGCGCGAGCTTGCCCTCGTCGAAGAGGCGCCCGGCCCGGAGCGCGGCGTGCAGGCCGAGCGCGATCTCGGTTTGCATGTCGGCGAGCTTCTTCTGCACGAGCTGCGTCTGCGCGAGCGGGCGGCCGAACTGCTTGCGCTCGAGCGTGTATTGCCGCGCCGCGTGCCAGCAGAACTCGGCCGCGCCCATGGCGCCCCAGGCGATGCCGTAGCGGGCCCGGTTGAGGCAGCCGAACGGGCCTTTCAGCCCCGAGACGTTCGGCAAAAGCGCCTCTTCCCCGACCTCGACCCCGTCCATGACGATTTCGCCGGTGATCGAGGCGCGGAGCGACAGCTTGCCGCCGATCTTCGGCGCCGAGAGGCCCTTCATGCCCTTCTCGAGCACGAAGCCGCGAATCTGGTTGTCGTGCGCCGCCGACTTCGCCCAGACGACGAACACGTCGGCGATGGGCGCGTTCGAGATCCACGTCTTGGAGCCGGTGAGGCGATAGCCGCCCGCCGTCTTCTCGGCCCGGGTCTTCATGCCGCCGGGGTCGGAGCCGGCGTCGGGCTCGGTCAGGCCGAAGCAGCCGACCCACTCGCCCGAGGCGAGCCTCGGCAGGTACTTCTTGCGCTGCGTCTCGTCGCCATAGGCATAGATCGGGTACATGACGAGCGAGGACTGCACGCTCATCATCGAGCGATAGCCGGAGTCGACGCGCTCGACCTCGCGCGCCACGAGCCCATAGGCGACGTAGGACGCGCCGACGCCGCCGTATTCCTCCGGGATCGTGACGCCGAGGAGCCCGAGCTCGCCCATCTCGGCGAAGATCGACCGGTCGGTCTTCTCCTCGCGGTAGGCCTCGATCACCCGCGGCATGAGCTTCGATTGCGCGTATTGCCGCGCCGAGTCGCGGATCATGCGCTCGTCGTCGGAGAGAAGTTCGTCGAGGAGCAGCGGGTCGTCCCAGCGGAAATGGGCTTCGGCGGGCTTGCTCTTGGGTTTGGGCTGCGCGGCGGCGGTCATGGGGTCGTCCTCCGACATCTAGGCATCGATATCGAACTTCACGCCCTGCGCCAGCGGCAGGGTGGTGCCAAAATTGATCGTGTTGGTGGCCCGGCGCATGTACGCCTTCCAGGCGTCCGAGCCGGCCTCGCGGCCGCCGCCGGTCTCCTTCTCGCCGCCGAAGGCGCCGCCGATCTCGGCGCCGGACGGGCCGATGTTGACGTTGGCGATGCCGCAATCGGAGCCCGCGACCGAGAGGAAGGTCTCGGCCTCGCGCAGGTCGAGCGTGAAGATCGAGGACGAGAGCCCGGCGCCGACGGCGTTGTGCAGGCGGAGCGCCTCGTCGAGCTCGCGGTAGCGCATGGCATAGAGGATCGGCGCGAAGGTCTCGCGCGTCATCGGGGCGATCTGGGCCGGCATCTCGACGAGCGCCGGCTGCATGTAGAAGGCGTCGGGCCCGCCGGGACCGGCGACGACCCGCCCGCCGCCATGGACCGTGCCGCCGGCCGACAGCGCCTCCTCGAGCGCGCGCTCCATGCCTTCGAAGGCGGCGCGGTCGATCAGCGGCCCGACGAGGGTGCCGGGAAGGCGCGGGTCGCCGATCGCGACGCCGTCATAGACCCGGCGCAGGCGCGCGATGAAGCCGTCATAGACGCTCTCATGGACGAAGAGGCGGCGCAGCGTCGTGCAGCGCTGGCCGGCCGTGCCCATCGCCGCGAAGGCGACGGCGCGCAGCGCGAGGTCGAGGTCGGCCGAGGGGCAGACGATCGCGGCATTGTTGCCGCCGAGCTCGAGGATGGCGCGGGCAAAGCGCGCCGCGAGCCGCGGCCCGACCTGGCGCCCCATGGCGGTCGAGCCGGTCGCCGAGACGACCGGCACGCGGGGGTCGTCGACGAGGATCTCGCCGATCCCGCGCCCGCCGATCAACACCTCGGACAGCCCCTCCGGGGCGTCGCCGAAGCGCCCCATCGCACGCCTGGCCAGCGCCTGCGTCGCGAGCGCGGTCAGCGGCGTCTTCTCGGACGGCTTCCACACCACCGGATCGCCGCAGACGAAGGCGAGCGCCGCGTTCCAGGACCACACCGCGACGGGAAAGTTGAAGGCCGAGATCACGCCGCAGACGCCGAGCGGGTGCCAGGTCTCCATCATGCGATGGTCCTGGCGCTCGGTCGCGATCGTCGCGCCGTAGAGCTGGCGCGAGAGCCCGACGGCGAAATCGCAGATGTCGATCATCTCCTGGACCTCGCCGAGGCCCTCCGAGAGGATCTTTCCGGTCTCGAGCGTGACGAGCCGGCCGAGATCGGGCTTTGCGGCGCGCAGCTCCTCGCCGAGGAGGCGCACGAACTCGCCCCGCCGCGGCGCCGGCACGCGGCGCCAACGCAGGAACGCGTCGTCGGCGCGGCGGATGGCGTCCTTCGCCTCCTCGGGCGAGGTCTCGCGGACATGGGTCACGACCTCGCCGGTGATCGGCGAGCGCGCCGGCATCCCGCGCTCCCCGACGGCGTCGGCGGGCACGCCGAGACGGCGCAGGAGCGCAAGCGCCTCGTCGGCGATCGAGCTTTGGAAATCGGCAGGCGGCGCGGGCTTGTTCATCGGGCGGCAGGGCCTGTATCGAACCGACGATTAGACCCGTTGCCTGGACGGGGCAATCATACCCGGTGCGGTTGTCCGAACCGGCTTGTGCGCCGCCTCGACTCCGAGGCGCAAACGCGCGTTTTCGCCGCCTACTCGGCCGGAACGAGGCGCTGCCCGCCCGCCGGCAGTGAAACGCGATCCTTCATGCGTATCACCGGCCGGAGATCGAGATGGACGACCTGGCTTTTCGGCTCGGGCACATCCTGGAGAAGCTCATAATCGACCCGGATCGCGATCGCCGTGCCCTTGCGATCGTTGAAAGGGGAGCCGTTTCCGGAGAGCACGAGCTTGAGGCGGGCTGCATTGAAGTCCTGAGCCCCCGGCGGCGTGCCTTCGACGACGAGGCTCGCCAGGACCTCGTCGCGGCGCCGGTTCATGTCGCCGAGCAGGATGTCGTGAAGGCCGGCCAGGTGATAGGCGGCGAGCCCGAGTTTCCTCGGCTGCCGCACCCGCAAGCTCGTGATCCGGATCGGCCGGCGGTTGTAGTTGTCGACGCGCAGCTCGAGCGTCCTCGTCCCCTCCGCGGCCGGGAGGGAGCCGTTCGCGAGAAAGAGCGCGAAGTTGGGCGGAAGCTCGCCGAGCGCGGCGTCCACCTTCCGCTTCAGCAGCTTGGAGAGCCGCAGCGCGGTGAATAGGGCGCATGCGCTGAAGGCCATGGCCGTCGCGGCGAGCGCGTGCGGCCAGGAGAAGCTCAGTTGCGCAAGGAGTTCATAAGGCATGCGACGCATGCTTGGGCATAAACGCGCCGTTAACCAAGCTGCGTTGCGAACTGGGGTTAACCGGGGAGGTGGATGCAGGCCAAGGAGCGTCGCTCCGCTTGTCGTCCCGAAATTGCGAAATCGATCGGAACGCCGTAGCGGAAAAGCCGCCTCTTGAGGCGCACGACATCGCGGCGGAGAGACATTGCCTCGAGCAGCCATGCCCGACACCTACGACGTCGTTATCGTCGGCGGGGCGGCGATGGGATCTTCCATCGCCTACCACCTCCTCGCCGATCCGGGCTTTCGCGGCCGGGTGCTCGTCATCGAGAAGGACCCGACCTATCGGCGCTCGGCCTCGGCGCTCTCGGCGGCCTCGATCCGGCAGCAATTCTCGAGCGCCGTGAACATCCGCATCTCGCTGTTCGGCATTGCGTTTCTGCGCGGGATCGGGGAGCGCCTCGCGGTCGACGGCGAACGGCCGGACATCGCGCTGCGTGAAGGCGGCTACCTCTATCTCGCGAGCGCCGCCGGCGCCGCGGTGCTCGAAGAGAATCATGCCCTGCAGAGCCTTGAGGGCGCCGACATCGCGCTGTTGACGCAAGCGGCGCTCCCCGGCCGCTTCCCGTGGCTCAACGCGGAGGACCTCGCCTGCGGCACCTTGGGCCGCTCCGGCGAAGGCTGGTTCGACGGCTGGGGCCTGCTGCAGGCCTACCGCCGCAAGGCCCGCTCGCTCGGCGCCGAATACCGCAACGGGCGCGTCGTCGGCCTCGACCGTAACGGCGGGCGCGTCACCGCCGCCCGCCTTGCCGATGGAACGACGATCGCCTGCGGCGCGGTCGCGAATTGCGCCGGTGCCGGCGGGCGCGCGCTGGCGGCGCTGGCCGGCATCGAAATTCCGGTGTCCGCCAAGCGCCGCTCGGTGTTCAGCTTCGCCTGCGGCGAGCGGCTCGCCGGCTTTCCCCTCCTCATCGACACCACCGGCGTGTGGTGCCGGCCGGAGGGCGAGGGCTTCATCGGCGGCGTCTCGCCGGCGGCGGACGAGGACCCGGACTGGGACGACGACGATCCCGCGACTCAGGAGGTTGACTGGTCGCTCTTCGAGGAGCGGGTCTGGCCGGCGCTCGCGCATCGGGTGCCGGCCTTCGAGGCGATCCGGCCGGGCCGCGCCTGGGCCGGCCCCTACGACATGAACCTCCTCGACCACAACGCCATCGTCGGGCCGGCCGCCGAGGTCTCGAACCTCTATCTCTGCAACGGCTTCTCCGGCCACGGGCTGCAGCAGTCGCCCGCCGTCGGCCGCGGCATCGCCGAGCTCATCGTGCACGGGCGCTATACCAGCCTCGACCTGTCCGACCTCGGCTACGAGCGCATCCGCGCCAACCGGCCGCTCCTCGAGCGCAACGTGATCTGATCAGCGCAGATAGGCGCGCACGCGCCCCGTGCGGTCGGTGTCCCTACGGTAGGCGAGCTCGAGCGTCCCCGGCGCGCCGGCCCGTTCCTCGGCCCGCATTCCGCCAGTCGCCATCGTGCTCGAGCCGGGGTCGAGCCGGCCGGCCTCGCGGGTGCGCAGGTCCGCCGCGCCGCTGTCGTGGGTCGACTGCGCCATGCCGGCCATGCCCGGCAGCGCCGCGGTGTTGGTGGTGCCCGGACCCGCGCCGGCGGTGAGTCCGGCGCCGAGCGGCGCGCCCGGGCCGGAGCCGGCGGCGCTCCCGGCCGCGCGGCGGTCGAGATCGACCGGGTCGAACGCCCCGACGAGCGCGATCGCCTTGTCGATGGTGCCGGCGTCGACCCGCACGGTGAGCAGGCAGCCGCCGCGGCGCACCGCCTCGTCGAACTCCGAAGTATCCGGCTCCGGCAAGCCGAGCTCGCGCAGGGCGGCGCCGAAGCGGCCCTCGTCCGGCGAGACGGTCCGCCCCGGCGCGAGCTCCGAGGCGTGCCGGTCCCGGCAGGCGAGGAGCGCGCTCTGGTAGCCGGCGATGCCGGCTTCGAGGAGCGCCTGCAGCGCGCCCTCGGCGCGACCGCGGTCTTCGAACAGGGCGGCGATGGTGCGGGGCATGCTCGCTCTCCCCAAGGCTCAAGCTTTTCTGCTGAACGGCCCGCCCGGCACCCTTGTTCCGCAAGCCGGCCTGCCAAGCGTCGCAAGGGGCGGCGCGCTGGCTTGCGAACCCGCCATCGTCAAACGGCCATTGAACCGTCACCGGGCCTTCGTGCTAAGGTGCTGTCAACCAGAAGAATCCGTCCCCGACGGAGCACAAGGAGGAACCATGCTCACGAAGACACGCATTGTCGCGTCCGCGATCGCCCTTAGCGCGGCGTCGCCGGCGCTCGCCCAGACCGAGATCCAGTGGTGGCACGCCATGACGGGCGGCAACAACGACGTCGTCGTGAAGCTCGCCGAGGAGTTCAACCAGAGCCAGAAGGACTACAAGGTCGTCCCGGTCTACAAGGGCTCGTATCCCGACACCATGAACGCCGGCATCGCCGCGTTCCGGGCCGGCAACGCGCCGCACATCATGCAGGTCTTCGAGGTCGGCACCGCCACCATGATGGCCGCGAAAGGCGCCGTGAAGCCGGTCTACCAGCTCATGCAGGAGGCGGGCGAGAAGTTCGATCCGCAGGCCTATCTGTCGGCCATCACCGGCTACTACTCGACCGCCAAGGGCGAGATGCTGTCCTTCCCGTTCAACTCGTCCTCGACCGTGATGTGGTACAACAAGGACGCCTTCAAGAAGGCGGGGCTCGATCCGGACAAGCCGCCGAAGACCTGGCCCGAGGTGTTCGAGGCGGCGAAAAAGTTGAAGGCCGCCGGCCACGCCACCTGCGGCTTCTCGAACGCCTGGGTGACCTGGGTCAACCTCGAGCAGCTCTCGTCCTGGCACAACGTGCCGCTGGCGACGAAGGCCAACGGCCTCGACGGCTTCGACACCGAGCTGAAGTTCAACGGTCCGCTGCAGGTCAAGCACCTGCAGAACCTCGCCGACCTGCAGAAGGACAAGACCTACGACTATTCCGGTCGCACCAACACCGGCGAGGGCCGCTTCACCTCCGGCGAATGCCCGATCATGCTGACCTCGTCGGCGTTCTTCGGCAACATCCGGGCGAACGCCAAGTTCGAGTTCGGCGCGGCGCCGATGCCGATCTATCCGGATGTTCAGGGCGCGCCGCAGAACTCGATCATCGGCGGCGCCTCGCTATGGGTCATGGGCGGCAAGAAGCCCGAGGAATACAAGGGCGTCGCCAAGTTCTTCTCATTCCTGTCCGACACCGACCGGCAGGTTGCGGTGCACAAGGCGTCCGGCTATCTCCCGATCACCAAGGCGGCCTACCAGAAGGCGAAGGAATCGGGCTACTACGCCAGCGCGCCCTATCTCGAGACGCCGCTGCTCGAGCTCACCAACAAGGAGCCGACCGAGAACTCGCGCGGGCTTCGCCTCGGCAACATGGTGCAGCTGCGCGACCTCTGGGCCGAGGAGATCGAGGGCGCTCTCGCCGGCCAGAAGTCGGCGCAAGCCGCTCTCGACGCCGCCGTCACGCGCGGCAACGCCATGCTGCGCCAGTTCGAGCGCACCGTGACGCGCTAGGCCCGTTCTCAATCGGACCTCTCTCCATCGCGCGGAGGGGGATGCGGAGCTCGATGATGCCGGAACCGGTCGTGGTCCGCTGTCCGAGATGTGCAGCTCAGAATCGGGTTGCCGAAGGTCGCCGCGGATTCCGGCCGGTCTGCGGGGCATGCCAAGCGCCTCTGCTCGTGCTCGCCTCCTTCGAGCCGACGCCCGCCCGGCCGCGAGCGCGAAGCCGGCTACGTTCGGCCTCGCCTTGGCTCGCGGCGGCCGCGGTGGCGGGCTCGTTCGGCGCCTACGCGATCCATGCCGCGTCCCCTCAAGGGGCTCGGCCCCTGACGGAGTTCACCATCCAGCCGGTCGCCCCTGAGAAGCCGGCGCCCGTCCAAGCTCCCCCGCGCCCGCAGGCACAGACACAGAGCAACCAGCCCCGCTCCCCCGGGAACGCCCGTCTCCCCGAGGAAACGGCGGCCGTCCGGAAGCCTGAGATGCAGATCGCGCAAGGCGCTCGGCCCGGGGTGGTGGACAACGCCCTGGACGACGTGCCGGCGATCAATAGGCCACAGCCGGCGCCGGGCAAGGAACCGAACCAGCCCGCACGCAAGCCCGGCGTCTCCGAGGCGGGCGTGGCTCAGCCGCAGGGCTTCAAAGCGAAGCCGGTCCCGTTCCGGCAAGGCGTGCTCAACGTTCATGGACGCGAGAGCCGCGTCGCACAGTTCAAGGTCACGACCCCGCCGGGGACGGAACGTTACTACGTGAAGCTCGTCCGAGGCCGGACCAAGGCGACCGATTACATGACCATGCTGATCGCTCCCGGCAGCACCTTCGAGACGAAGGTCGCGACCGGCACGTTTCGCATGAAGTATGCGACGGGCTCGGACTGGTTCGGCCCGGCAGACAAATTCGGGCCCGGGACACGATACTACGAGGCGCAATCCGACTTGGTCTTTCGGGTAGAAGGGAACACCATTCACGGCAAGGCCGTCACTTTGATCAAGCAGGTGGGAGGGAACTTGGAAACCGCCGCGATCTCCCCGACCGACTTCTAGAGGCGCAGCGGTGGAAAAACGCGCGATCTTCAAGGCAAAGCTCCTGCCCTACGCGCTGCTCGTGCCGCAGGTCGCGATCACGCTGATCTTCTTCTATTGGCCGGCGGTGCAGGCGCTGTGGCAGTCGTTCCTGCTGCAGGACGCGTTCGGGCTCTCGACGGACTTCGTCTGGTTCGAGAACTACAAGAGCCTGTTCGCCCAGCCCGAATACTACCACACGATGCTGAACACGCTCGTGTTCTCGACCGCCGTGACGGTGCTGTCGCTGTCCTCGGCGCTCCTGCTCGCGGCGATGGCCGACAAGCAGCTTCGCGGCTCGCAGATCTACACCACGCTCCTGATCTGGCCCTACGCCGTCGCGCCGGCCGTGGCGGGCGTCCTCTGGGTGTTCATGCTCCACCCGTCGCTCGGCATCGTGGCGCGCGGCCTGCGCAGCCTCGGGCTCGACTGGAACCCGCTCCTCAACGGCACCCACGCCATGGTCCTCGTGATCCTGGCCTCGGCCTGGAAGCAGATCTCCTACAACTTCCTGTTCTTCCTCGCCGGGCTGCAGGCGATCCCGAAGAGCGTCATCGAGGCGGCGGCGATCGACGGCGCGCGGCCGATGCGGCGGTTCTGGACCATCATCTTTCCGCTGTTGTCGCCGACGACCTTCTTCCTCATCGTCGTCAACATCGTCTACGCCTTCTTCGACACCTTCGGCATCATCGACGCGATGACCGGCGGCGGCCCGGCGCGCGCCACCGAGACCCTCGTCTACAAGGTCTACCAGGACGGCCGCCTCGGCGGCGACCTCGGCGGCTCGGCGGCGCAGTCGGTGATCCTGATGATCATCGTCGTCGGGCTGACCGCGATCCAGTTCAAGTACATCGAGCGCAAGGTGACGTACTAGTGGTCGAGCAGCGCCCGTACCGGAACTTCGTCCCGCATCTGATCCTGTGGATCGGCATCGTCATCGTGGCGTTCCCGGTCTACATCGCGCTCATCGCCTCGACGCACGAGCCGTCGATCATCGCCAACGGCCAGATGCCGCTGACGCCGGGCGGCCGCTTCCTCGAGAACTACTACCGCACGATCTTCGTCGGCACGTCGTCGACGACCCGCGAGCCGGTCGGCACGATGCTGTTCAACAGCCTCGTCATGGCGCTGTGCATCTCATTGGGAAAGATCGCGATTTCGATCATCTCGGCCTATTCGGTGGTGTATTTCCGCTTCCCGTTCCGCAAGGCGGCCTTCTGGATCATCTTCGTGACCCTGATGCTGCCGGTCGAGGTCCGCATCTACCCGACCTACAAGGTCGCCTCCGACCTCAACCTGCTCGATTCCTATGCCGGGCTGACGCTGCCGCTGATCGCCTCGGCGACCGCGACCTTGCTGTTCCGGCAGCTCTTCATGACGATCCCGGACGAGCTCGCCGAGGCCTCGAAGATCGACGGCGCCGGGCCGATCCGGTTCTTCGTCGATACCGTGCTGCCGCTGTCGCGCACCAACATGGCGGCGCTGTTCGTGATCCTGTTCATCTACGGCTGGAACCAGTACCTGTGGCCGCTGCTGATCACGACCCGCGACGACATGCAGACGATCGTCATCGGCATCAAGAAGATGATCGTGACCTCGGACGCGCTCACCGAGTGGCAGCTCGTCATGTGCACCGCGATGCTCGCTATGCTGCCGCCGGTCGCGGTCGTCGTGCTGATGCAGCGCCTGTTCGTGAAGGGTCTGGTGGAGACCGAGAAATGAAGGGGCGAATGGCGAATAGCGAATGGCGAATAGCGAGGGCCGGCGGGCGAGTGGCAGACGAGCGGATTCCTCTACTCGCTATTCGCTATTCCCCATTCGCCCGGAGCGACCCATGGCCGACGTAACGCTCGAGAACGTCCGCAAGGTCTACGCCGGCTCGGTCGAGGCCGTGCGCTCGGTGTCGCTCGACATCGACGACGGCTCGTTCTGCGTGCTCGTCGGGCCCTCCGGCTGCGGCAAGTCGACCCTGCTGCGCATGATCGCGGGCCTCGAGACCATCACCTCGGGCGAGGTGCGGATCGGCGCGCGGGTCGTCAACGCGATCGAGCCGTCCGAGCGCGACATCGCCATGGTGTTCCAGAACTACGCGCTCTACCCGCACATGAACGTCTACCAGAACATGGCCTACGGCCTAAAGAACCGCGGCACGCCGAAGGCCGAGATCGAGGCGCGGGTCAAGGAAGCGGCACGGATTCTCGCGATCGAGCCGTTCATGGCGCGAAAGCCGCGCGAGCTCTCCGGCGGCCAGCGCCAGCGCGTCGCCATGGGGCGGGCGATCGTCAGGAAGCCGCAGGTGTTCCTGTTCGACGAGCCGCTGTCGAACCTCGACGCCAAGCTGCGCGTGCAGATGCGGGTCGAGATCAAGCGCCTGCAGCGCGCGCTCGGCGTGACCTCGGTCTACGTCACCCACGACCAGGTCGAGGCCATGACGCTCTCCGACAAGCTCGTGGTCATGAACGCCGGGCGGATCGAGCAGATCGGCACGCCGGCGGACGTCTACCGGCGCCCGGCGACGCGCTTCGTCGCGACCTTCATCGGCTCGCCGCCGATGAACATCATGGAGGGCATCGTCGAGGGCGACGACCTCGTGCTCGTCGCCGGCAGCCTCCTGCCGGTGACCGACATGGCGCCGGGGCTCAAGCCCGACAGCCGCGTCCATGTCGGCATCCGGCCGGAGGACGTGCGCGTCTCGGCCGACGGCGAGACCGCCTTCCGCATCGACGTCGATTTCATCGAGGAGCTCGGCGCGACCCAGCTCTTCCACGGCAAGACGGCCGGCGACGAGTTCGTGCTGCAGGCCGCGACCGGGCTCATCCCGGCCGACGTGAAGCAGCTTGCGCTTGCCGTCGACCCGGCGAACGTCCACCTCTTCGACCGCGAGAACGGGCAGCGGCTGGGGCGAAGCTAGCCCGGCACGCCCGATGGGCGGCGGTCGAGGGACGGCGCCCGCACCATCAGGCACAGGATGGTGAACATGACCTGAGCGGCGGCGTGCGCCGTGTTGGTGCTGGCGTCGTATTGCGGCGCGACCTCGACGACATCGCCCGAGACGATGTCGAGCCCGACAAGCCCGCGCAGGAGCTCGAGCGCCTCGCGCGTCGTCAAGCCCCCGATCTCGGGGGTGCCGGTGCCGGGCGCGAAGGCCGGGTCGAGGCTGTCGACGTCGAAGGTGAGATAGGCCGGGCCGTCGCCGATGACGCGGCGGGCGCGCTCGATCACTGCCGGGATGCCGAGACGCTCGATCTCCTCGGCATGGATCACCGTCATCCCCGAGTCGTAGGAGAACTCCCACAGATACTCGGCGGCGCCGCGGATGCCGATCTGGATCGTGCGCTCCGGGTCGAGCACGCCCTCGAGCACGGCCTGCCGGAACGGCCCGCCATGGTGGAACTTCGCGCCCTCGAACTCGCCCGACGTATCGCAATGGGCGTCGACATGGATCATGCCGAGCGGCCGGTCCTTGCCCAGCGCCTTGAGGATCGCGAGGCTGATCGAGTGGTCGCCGCCGACCGCGAGCGTGCGCACGCCGGCGGCGCGGATGGCGCCGAAATGGCTCTCGATGTCGGCATGGCAGCTTTCGAGCGAGAAGCGGCTGTGCATCGGCACGTCGCCGATGTCGGCGATCCGCGCCTCGCTCGAGGGCACGCATTTCAGCACGTGCTCGTAGGGGCCGATGCGCTCGGCGGCCCGCACCGCCCGCGGCCCGAGCCGGGCGCCGGCCCGGTTCGTGACGCCGAGGTCCATCGGCACGCCGACGAGCGCGATGTCGAGGCCGGCGAAGCTCTCGGCGGCCGCGTTCGGCCGATGCGGCGCGGCGAGGAAGGTCGCCGGCTCCGTGAACGGCCATTTGCGCCGCTCGCCCTGGAACTGGGTCTGCGACACGCGCTTGAATTCGGGGTCGTAGAGCGCCCCGCCCTTGGCGTCGGCGTAGCGGCGGCGCAGATCCGCGAGCTTGTCTTGGTCCATGGCTCGATCCGGCAGATGTGTTCGCGGTAGCTCTAGCCCCTTGGCACGCGCGCGTCATGGCCGGCTTGACCCGGCCACGCCCGAGGGCAGAAGAGCGCTCGCATGGCCGCGCTCCTCCGCTCCTCCGGCGACCTTCTCGCCGACCGCCGCTTCGGTCATGCCGAGGCGGCGTTCGCCGACGGCGACCATCAAGCCGCAGCCGATTTGGCCTCGCAGGTGCTGGAGCTCGTGCCGCGATTCGCGCCCGCTCACGCGCTCCTCGGACGGGCGCGCCTCGCGCTCGGCGAGCGTGACGCGGCGATCGGCGCCCTGCGGCGCGCTGTGGCGATCGAGCCCGAGGATGCGCTCGGCGTCGGCCTCGACCTCGCCCGTCTCGGCGCGCTGGCGCCCGAGGAAGCCATTTCGCCAGGCTATGTCCGGGCGCTCTTCGACGACTATGCGCCGCGCTTCGACAAGCATCTCGTCAGGAACCTGAACTACCGCGGCCCGGAGCTGACCGCCGCGGCGCTGCGCCGCGCCTGCGCCTTGCGCGGTCGCGCCTTCCGCTTCCGCCGCGGGCTCGATCTCGGCTGCGGCACCGGCCTTGCGGCGAGGGCGCTCGAGGGCCGCGCCGCGATGATCGAGGGCGTCGACCTTTCGCCGCGGATGCTGGCGAAAGCCAAAAAGACGCATCTCTACGACCGCCTGCACGAGGGCGACCTCGTCGGCTTCCTCGACGAGTGCCCGGAGGCTTCCGCCGATCTCCTCGTCGCCGTCGACGTGTTCGTCTACATGGCCTCGCTCGCGCCGGCCTTCCGGGCCGCGCGCCGGGTGCTCGCGCGCGACGGTCTCTTCGCTTTCAGCGTGCAGGCCCGCGACGGCGACGGTTTCGCGCTCGGCGAGGACGGGCGCTACTCGCACGGCGAGGCCTATCTGCGCCGGCTTGCCGCCGAATGCGGCTTTACGGTCGCGTTCCTGCAGGAGGCCTCGACGCGCCAGGACCGCGGCGAGGACGTGCCGGGCCTGGTCACGGTCCTGGCATGACCGGCGGCTCACGCGCTACCGGTCCACCACCTGGAAGCCGTGCGCGAACGGGTCGCGGTCGTCGATCGTGATGGTGTTGAGCCCGGTGACGCGGGCCCAGCCCTCGATCGAGGGGATGATCGCCTCGTGGTTGCCGACCTTGGTGCGCCCCTCAATGCGGCCGGTGAAGGTCGAGAGGATGATCGACTCGTGCACGAACTCGTCGCCCTCGGCGAGCCCGCCCTTCGCGGCGAGATGCGCCATGCGGGCCGAGGTGCCGGTGCCGCAGGGCGAGCGGTCGATGGCCTTGTCGCCGTAGAACACGGCGTTGCGGGCGGTGCCGCCCGGCGTCTGCGGCTTGCCGGTCCACAGCACGTGGGTGAGACGGTTGATCGCCGGGTTCTCCGGGTGGGCGATCTCGTAGGCCGCGTTGAAGGCCTGGCGCAGCTTCGGGCTCCAGCGCTGGATGTCCGACGGGTTCACGTCGGCAAGATCGGTATAGAGCGGCTGCGGCTCGACGATGGCGTAAAAATTGCCGCCATAGGCGACGTCGACGCTGACTGTGCCGAGGCCCTCGACCTCGACCTCGTAATCCTCGCCGTAGAGGAAGGACGGCACGTTGGTGATGCGCACCGAGTCGATGAAGGGGCCGTTTTCGGCATAGCGCGCCTCGACGAGGCCGGCCGGCGTGTCGAGCCTGAGCAGGCCCGGCACCTTCGGCTGGACGAGCCCGTTCTCGAGCGCGATCGTCACCGTGCCGATGGTGCCGTGACCGCACATCGGCAGGCAGCCCGAGGTCTCGATGAAGAGGATGCCGACGTCGCAGTCGTCGCGGGTCGGCGGGTAGAGGATCGAGCCCGACATCATGTCGTGGCCGCGCGGCTCGAACATCAGCCCGGTGCGGATCCAGTCGTGCTGGCTGAGGAAATGCTGGCGGCACTCGAACATCGTCGCGCCCTCGAGCGCCGGGATCGAGCCGCCGGCGACGACCCGCACCGGATTGCCGCAGGTATGCCCGTCGATGCAAAAGAAGGTGTGGCGCGCCATGTTCCGGGGAGCCGCTTAAGTGTTGTTCATCGGGCCACGCTCCCGAATTCCTCATCCTGAGGTGCGACCCCCGGGCTTGATCCGGGGGGAGCCTCGAAGGACGCAACCCTGCCCATGCCGCGCCTCACCGCCGGTGCGTGCTTCGAGGCTCGTCGCGGCGCTCCTCGCACCTCAGCATGAGGAGGACGGCGGTTGTCCATCATCACGCCGCGGCCTTGAGCCCGACCTCGGGCAGCTTCGGGCGCGCCTTAAGCGCCTGCGCCATCACCGCCTCGACATGCGCCTTGTCGGCGCCTTCGAGCGGCAGCCGCGGCGGACGGGTGAGCGCCGAGCCGCGGCCCATGATCGCCTCGCAGAGCTTGATGCACTGCACGAGGTCCGGGCGCGCATCGAGATGCAGCAGCGGCATGAACCATTCGTAGAGCGGCATCGCCTCGGCAAAGCGCCCGGCGCGGGCGAGGCGGAACAGCGTCTCGCCCTCGCGCGGGAAGGCGTTCGACATGCCCGAGACCCAGCCGACGGCGCCCATCATGACGCTCTCGACGACGACATCGTCGAGGCCGGCGAAGAGCACGAAGCGGTCGCCGACCATGCTGCGGGTGTCGACGAAGCGGCGCGTGTCGCCGGAGGAATCCTTGAAGCAGACGATGGTGTCGCAATCGGCAAGCGAGGCGAGGATGTCGGGCGTGACGTCGTTCTTGTAGATCGGCGGGTTGTTATAGACCATCACCGGCAGATCGGTCGCCTGCGAGACGGCGCGGAAATGCGCCGCCGTCTCGTGCGGCTTCGACGAGTAGACGAGCGCCGGCATGACCATGACGCCGTCGATGCCGACGCGCGCCGCCTCGCGCGCGGTCTCGCGGGCGAAGGCGGTGGTGAACTCGGCGATGCCGGCGATCACCGGCACGCGCCCGCGCGCCGCGCTCCTTGCCGCCTCCATGACGGCGACCTTCTCGTGGCGCGAAAGCGAGGTGTTCTCGCCGACGGTGCCGCAGACGATGAGTCCGGAGACGCCGTCGCGGACGAGCGCGTCGATCACCCGCGCCGTCGCCTCGATGTCGAGGCTGTGATCCTCCCGGAACTGGGTCGTCACCGCGGGGAACACGCCCTCCCACCCGATTCGCGCCGCCATTGCTTGAAGCCTCCAGTTTCGGGCCGGATCGTAGCCGCCGGCGATGCCGGCGCAAAGCCGTCGTGCCGGTTCGGTCCCTAACCGCGGTTCAATTCACCTCTCCCCGCTTGCGGGGAGAGGCCGACTCGGCGAAGCCGAGCGGGTGAGCGACTGTGTTGTTGGTCAAGCGTTTTGCCATGGTCTGTTGTCG